>NZ_KV817572.1:110442-116584 GCF_001814685.1 Prevotella sp. HMSC077E09
AAATCTGAAAAACAGGTTTTCGGGGAGTCCCGAAACATATTTATCACTTAAATTGCAGACTTATGGAAATCAGAATAATCCAAAAAGACAGGAAAGAGGGTGCGTCAAAGTTTAATCTTCGACATACCCTTTTATACGCGGAAAAGGGTTTGCCGGACAGCAATATAAAAGAACATTTAAGGCGCAGGTCTATCTGTGTTGTTATTCCTACTTACAATAATGGGGGAACCATAAAAGCAGTTGTCGAGAAAACTCTTTGCTACTGCGATGATGTTATTGTTGTTGCAGATGGTTGTACGGATAATACCATGGATATACTACATGGAATTGCTCATATTACAATTGTTTCATATCCGCAAAATAAAGGTAAAGGCCATGCCTTGAAAATGGGATTTAGGAAAGCATTGGAGGCAGGATTTTCTTATGCAATTACTCTTGACGGAGATGGGCAGCATTATCCTGAAGATATCTTACTGTTCTTAAAGGCCAATCAGGAATTTCCTCAATCATTGATTATTGGCAATAGGCAGTTAGAAGGTGCGGATCGTTCTGGAGGAAGTAAGTTTGCAAATCAGTTCTCTAATTTTTGGTTTTATGTGCAAACGGGTAGGGCATTAAAAGATACGCAAACAGGATATCGTCTTTATCCTTTGCGAAAGTTGCATGGGTTATCATTGCTCACTTCACGTTATGAGGCAGAGTTGGAGTTGCTTGTTTTTGCATCGTGGCATGGTGTGAAAATTGTTTCTGTTCCTGTTGGAGTTTATTATCCTCCGCGTGCAGAGCGCATAAGTCATTTCAGACCGGGTATGGACTTTGCGAGAATAAGTATGCTTAATACTGTATTATGCATTTTGGCTGTTGTTTATGGTCTGCCTTTACGTTTAGGTAGACTGTTTATGTTATTCCTGCGAACGGCTTATTCCTTATTATTCTTTCTTTTTTTTACGTTGGTAATCTTTACGCCCTTTGTTTGGATTTACACGAGGTTTGGAAAGATGACCGAGAAGAGACGGTATCGTCTTCACCTGCTTATTTATCATGCATCCCGATTTGTGATGATACATCATGGTATACCTGGGACAAAGTTTCACTATAAGATGCCTGATGACTTGGATTTTAACATCCCCCGTATTATTATCTGTAATCATCAGTCTCATCTTGATTTGATGTGTCAGTTGGTTTTCACACCGAAAATAGTTTTCCTTACCAATGCCTGGGTTTGGAATAATCCATTTTATGGCTCTCTTATCCGCAATGCAGAATATCTGCCGGTTAAAGAGGGAATAGAAGAGATAATGCCTCATCTACGTTCGCTTATAGAGCGTGGTTACAGTATAGCAGTTTATCCGGAAGGCACGCGGTCTAAGGATTGCAGGATAGGGCGGTTTCATCAAGGAGCTTTCTATTTGGCAAAAGAGTTTAATTTAGAGGTCCTCCCAATGTATCTTTATGGACCAGGAAAAATACTTCCTAAGACAAGTTATCATTTACATAAAGGAACATTCTATATAGAGGTGGATAAACCTTTAACACAGACTGAACTTTCTGCAATGGGTGATTTGAAGAAACAAGCTTCAACGATGCGTAGGCGATATATACAGAAATATGAAGAGATAGCTAACAGATTGGAACAATGATAAAGCAAGAGAAGGTTGTTATTATAGGTAGTGGTCTTGGAGGTTTATCGTCTGGTGTAATCTTGGCAAAGAACGGCTACGATGTAACTGTATTGGAACAAGGAAATCAGATTGGTGGATGCCTGCAGTGCTTTACACGTCATGGTGCAAAGTTTGAAACAGGCATGCATTTCATTGGAAGTGCTGCACCTGGCCAGACCTTGAATAAGTTGATGAAATATTTAGAGATAGATGAGGATGTGACACTTTCACAACTTGATTCTCAAGGATATGATGTTGTGGCTTTAGGTGGGAAGCAATATCAGTTTGCTAATGGAAAAGAAGCTTTTGTTAAGAAGATGTCTGAATATTTTCCAGATCAACATGCCAACTTAGTGAAGTATTGTGATTTGGTTGAAGATATAGCCAATGCCTCTTCCTTGCATTCCCTAAAATATGCAGAGTCTGATGCAGCGCTTAATATGGAGTATCAGTTGCGGTCTATCAATGAAGTAATAGATGAGATTATCACCAATCCCACTTTAGCTAAAGTGCTGGTTGGAAATCTTCCTCTTTATGCAGCTGAGAAAGATAAGACTCCTTTCTCCACACATGCCTTTATCATGGATTTCTATAATCAGAGTGCGTTTCGGGTAAAGGGCGGCAGTGATAAGATTGCTTTTGCATTGACTGATACTATCAAGCGTTATGGTGGGAAAGTGCTAACGAGGAAGAAGGTAACTAAGATTATTTGTGATGAAAGTCATGCGGTTGGCGTTGAAGTGAATAATGAAGAGGTCATACCTTGTGATATTGTCATTTCTGACACACATCCTATGCGTACATTGGAGATGCTTGATACAAAATTAATTCGTCCTGCTTTTCGTAAAAGAATAAATAATATTCCGCAAACCGTAGGAAGCTTTTCTGTTTATTTGCATTTCAAAGACAAGACTGTTCCTTATCTTAATTATAACTATTATGGTTATCAGTATGAAAGTCCTTGGGATTGTGAAAAGTATACAGAAGAGAGTTGGCCTAAGGGGTTTCTCTATATGCATTTTTGTCCAGACGATGATACACAATATGCTTCCACAGGTGTCATCCTTTCGTATATGCAGATGTCTGATGTAGAAAAATGGAGAGGAACTTCTGTTGGTAAGCGGGGGAAAGCGTATGAAGATTTTAAGAAAGCAAAAGCAGAAAAACTTCTAAGCGTGTTGGAGATGCATTTTCCTGGGATACGTTCAAAAATTCAAACCTATTACACTTCAACCCCTCTTACGTATCTTGATTATACAGGAACAGAAGGAGGTTCGATGTATGGTAATGCTAAGGATATCAATTTGGGGAGTGCTTGCAGGGTTCCACAACGGACAAAGGTTCCCAATGTTTATCTTACAGGGCAGAATATCAATTCGCATGGTATGTTAGGAGTCTTGGTGGGGGCTATTGTTACTTGTAGTGAATTATTGTCAGCAAAGACAATCTATGAACAGATAAAGGAGGCAAATAAATGAGAACAGCAGTAATCATAGGCGGCGGATTAGGTGGTTTGTTTACTGGAGCAATACTGTCCAAAGAGGGCTTTAAAGTTACAGTCTTGGAGAAGAATACAACAGTAGGTGGCGGCCTGCAGAACTTCAAGCGTTTTGGCTTGAAATTCGATACAGGGATGCATGTTATTGGGGGAATGCGTCCTGGAGGCAACATCTATCGTATCTGCCAGTATTTAGGCATAGTAGACAAGGTGTCATTGATGAACGTCGATGACGAATGTACCGATAGTTTGTATTTTGCAGAAGATAAGCATACTTATCATATACAAAAGGGGAGGGAGGGACTTGTAAACTCTCTGGCAGAGCATTTCCCTAACGAAAAAGAGAACCTTAAAGCTTATGTTGATGCCGTATTTGGTCTTGTAGATGAGATAAGTCTATTTCATCTTCGTCCATCTTCTGACATGCTGACAACGCACTCGGATAATTTCATGATAGCGGCAGATGCTTTCATTTCAAAGTATATCAAAGATCCTAAACTTCGCAGTGTTGTTGCTTACATGAATCCCCTCTATGGTGGACGGGGAGATGAAAGTCCTGCTTTTGTTCATGCTATTATCAGTTCGCTTTATATGCAGGGTGCAAGTAGATTTGTTGGTGGGAGTGATAAGTTTGCCGACTTGTTGGTTTCTGTCATCGAATCGGCTGGTGGAACAATCCATAAAAACGAAGGTGTTGAGTGGGTCGAAGTAAACAATCGTCATATAGATTTCGTAAAGACCAATAAGAATAATCAGTATCAAGCCGATTACTATATCTCGGCAATTCATCCATGTGCTTTGTTAAAGCTCTTGCCGGAGAGGGCTTTCCCAAAGGCTTATCGTACAAGGCTTAATTCTATTCCAAATTCTTATTCTGCTTTTTCTGTATATATCAAGTTGAAGCCCGATACCTTCCCATATATCAATCACTCTGAATATTATATGACGAGGTATGATGAAATCTGGAATTTTGGAAAGCCAGATAAACAATGGCCTTTAGGATTTCTCTTCATGACTCCTCCGGAAGAGCATCAAGGCCCTTATAGCACCAAGGCTTTGATAACAGCTCCTATGTTGTACGAAGATGTGGCACAATGGGAGGATACTAAGGTGGGCAGGCGTGGTGCCGATTATGAAACTTGGAAAGAAGAGAAGTCTCAATTGCTGTTAAACAAAGTAGAAGAGCTTCATCCCGGTTTCAAAGCTTGTATTGATGAGATAAATACGGCTACACCTCTCACCATTCGTGACTTCTACGGAGCGAAAGAGGGTACGATGTGTGGATTTAGTAAAGACTATAAGAACATGGTCGCCTCTCAGCTTCCTGTGGTTACAAAGGTTGATAATCTTTTGCTGACAGGACAGAATAATAACCTTCCGGGCTTCTGTGGTGTTCCGCTCACAGCAATCAATACTGTTGAGGCTATCTTGGGAAGAAATTATATTGTGAATAAGATAAACGCTATAGTCAATGAATAGGAAACGTTATGTGATATTATTCTTTCTTTGTCTTAGGCTGTTGTTCGTTGATGCACAGAACAACGGCATCAGTGTTAATATCTGGCAGGGGACAGACATCAGAAAGGCTGTTCCACTGACTCCTTATTTGGCAGAGGGGGATAATAATGCTGCTGTCATTGTCTGTCCGGGAGGAAGTTATTTTTGGCACGACATGGAAGCCGAAGGAAGAACAGTAGGGAAATGGCTGCAGAAAAATGGCATTTCGGCTTTTGTTCTGCGTTATCGTACGGCCGGTTTCTGGGCTTATTTCACTCGTTTTCGATATCTTTTCAGAGGAAACCGATATCCGGATGCATTGAATGACTTGCAGCAGGCAATGAAATATATACGGGCTCACGCTCGGGAATATGGCATTAATCCAAACCGAATTGGTGCAATGGGGTTCTCTGCAGGAGGCCATCTCGTGATGTCAGCGGCAGAGCAACTGTCAGCGGCAGAGCGCCCGGCTTTCGTCGTACCTGTTTATCCTGTTGTAACAATGGTCGATAGATGTGTGCACAAGCGCTCTCGTCGGGCTTTGTTGGGCGACAGCCGAAAGAACAATCAACAGTTAAGAGAGAAGCTCTCGCTTGAACGGCATGTTCCTCAAGATTGTCCTCCCGTGTTCTTGGTTAATTGTAAGGACGATCCGATTGTGAAATATCGCAATTCTGAATTGCTCGATTCTGCTCTGACAAGCCGCAAAATACCTCATCGCTATATACAGTACAAAACGGGTGGACATGGCTTTGGGGCAACAGAACACAAGGGAACGGCTGAATGCAGGCAATGGAAAACAGAGTTTCTGAAATGGCTTGCAGCGCTTAATATGAATAATTCAGACCATAATGATCCGTGAATTCGGCTGAAGCATTAAGTTCCGATGGAGCGGCGGAGGTGGAAAAATGGAAAAAAGGCTCGTCCGAGGCCTCGGACGAGCAGAAAACAGGAAAAAATAGCTTTCTGAGGCCTCGGATGAACAGAAAACAAGAAAAAATGGCTTTCCGAGGTCTCGGATGAGCAAAAAACAGGAAAAATTAGCTTTCCGAGGTCTCGGATGAGCAGAAAACAGTAAAAATTGGCTTTCCGAGGGCTCGGACGAGCAGAAAATGGAGAAAATCGACTTTCGGCCGTGGCCGAAGACTAAAAAATAACAAAAACAGCGTTTCGGCCACGGCCGAAGAGTAAAAAACAACGAAAACAGCGTTTCGGCCACGGCCGAAAAACGAAAAACGGCGAAAACTGCATTTCGGCCACGGCCGAAACTGAAAAAACGCCTCAAATTGGCTTTCCAACCCCTTGGATGAGCAGAAAACTGAAGAAACAGGCTTTCCAACCCCTTGGACGAGCAAAAAACTGAAGAAATTGGCTTTCCAACCCCTTGGATGAGCAGAAAACTGAAGAAAATGGCTTTCCAACCCCTTGGATGAGCAGAAAATAGAAAAAACAGGCTTTCCAACCCCTTGGAAGCGGGAAGATAGAC
>NZ_KV817572.1:116684-134329 GCF_001814685.1 Prevotella sp. HMSC077E09
TTGGAAGCGGGAAGATAGACGCTTAAACAGAATTAATAACAATGGACAAGAAACAATTTGACGACATCAGACCTTATAATGCTGAGGAAATACCTGCGGCTATGGTACGCATTGCCAATAGCTCTTCATTTCCGATTTTGGCATCTTATGTTTATCCCAACGAACCGATTGAAGAGGTGCGGCAGCGTATTGCTGACTATAAGACCGTAAAAGAGTTCCAGACTGAAACCATGCGCATGGTCAATCAGCGTGTGATAGAACATAGTATTTCAGAGTTTACTTGTTCCGGTTTGGATAAGTTGAGTCCCGATGAGCATTATCTCTTTGTATCCAATCATCGTGATATCATGTTGGATTCCAGTTTACTTCAGTATTTCTTAGTGACTAAAGATTTTGATACTACAGAAATAACGTTCGGTGCAAACTTGATGATGAATCAACTGGTAATTGATATTGGGAAAAGCAATAAGATGTTTAAGGTGGAACGTCCAAGCAATAACATGAAGGATTTCTATCGTAGTTCAAAGCATCTGTCAGAATATATCCGATATGTCATCACGGAGAAAGGACAGTCTGTTTGGATAGCTCAACGCAACGGACGGACAAAAGACGGAAATGATGCCACAGACCAAGGTATCATCAAAATGTTCTGTATGTCTTGTCCCGAAGATAAGATAAAAGCGATTGATCAGCTGCATATTGTGCCGGTGGCAGTTTCCTATGAGTGGGAACCTTGTGACATACTGAAGACACTCGAACTCTATGAGTCTCAATTCTCCAAATATACCAAAAAGCCGGGAGAAGACCTTAACAGTATTCTCACGGGAATAATACAGGATAAAGGCAGGGTGCATTTTGAACTATGTGACCCTATAGCCTATGTAGAATTGGCCAAGTTCGAAACCTTGACCAACAATGAATATCATAAGTCTGTGGCTAAGCTTTTAGACAGTAGGATTAACACGGCTTATCGGCTTTATCCAAACAACTATATTGCCTATGACCTGCGCTATGGGACAACCAAGTATCAGGAATGTTACACGCAGGAACAGAAAACCGCATTTATGAATCATCTCAGGCGTCTGGAGCAATATGACACTTGTGATATAGAAAAGCTGATGGATATATTCTTGGGAATCTATTCCAACCCGGTAAAAAATAAATAGGATGACAGAAACAATACAGAGGTTATATGATTATATGAAGGCGCATAGAATGCTCTGTGTGCTTTCTTTCGTGGTTGTGACTTTACTCTTGGTTATGTTGGTACTCCGTTTGAACTATAAGGAGGATATAGCCGACTTCCTGCCCGTTGACAGTGAACATCACAATGCATTGAAGGTTTATCAGGATATATCAGGAGCCAACAAGATATTCGCAGTTTTCCAATATCGTGACACAACTAAGGCCGACCCGGAGATGATCGTGGGGAGTATAGATGATTTCGTTGAAGACATACAGAGAAGCGATACGGCCCATATGATATCTAATATCGTGTCGCAGGTGGATTTAGAGAAACTGTCTGAGGTAACCGACTTCGTTTATAACAATATTCCTTACTTTCTTACAGAGAAAGATTATGCGCGGATGGACAGTGTGCTCAATGCGTCCGATTACATGTCAAGACAGTTGCAGCAGGATAAACAGATGCTTATGTTTCCTGCTGGAGGCATGCTTTCTGATAACATACAACGTGATCCTCTTAATCTTTTTACTCCTGTCGTACAGAAACTGCAGCATACAGATACGAGTCTTAAGTATGAGTTGTATGATGGTCATATCTTTTCTCCAGATATGCAGAAAGCCATTGTGATGATAAATTCTCCGTATGGAGCAAGTGAAACGGAAAATAATACGAAACTTATTTCTTTGCTGCAGGTATGTAGTAAGAAGGTGATTTCTCACCATAAAAATCTTGATATCCATATTATCGGCGGTCCTGTTATTGCTGTGGGCAATGCCTCTCAAATAAAGTCCGATAGCATTTTGTCAGTCACCATAGCCGTGATACTCATCATGGCGCTGCTTCTTTTCACGCTGCGCAATCTACGTAATATCTTCTTGATAGCCCTATCCATAGCGTGGGGCTGGCTCTTCGCTATGGGAGGATTGGCTTTACTTCACGACAGTGTTTCTATCATCGTTATTGGAATAAGTTCAGTTATCTTGGGTATCGCTGTTAATTATCCATTGCATTTCATCGCTCATCTCTCTCACACGCCTGATAAGAAAAGAGCTTTGCGCGAGATTGTGATACCTCTCCTTGTGGGCAATATCACGACCGTAGGTGCGTTCTTAGCATTGGTTCCGTTGCAGTCTGTAGCTTTGAAAGACTTAGGTTTGTTCAGTTCTTTCCTATTGATAGGGACGATAGTCTTTGTTTTGATTTATCTCCCGCATGTTTCTAAGGAAACCAAGGAAGTGAAACATACGTTTTTAGATAAGATAAGTGATGTTTCTTTAGAAAACAAACCGGTTGTTGTTACGATAGTCGTTGTTTTGACTTTGGTCTTTGGCTATTTCAGTTTTCAGACAAAGTTTGATGCCAACATGTCTAATATCAACTATATGACAGAGGAGCAGAAGGCTGATATGGCTTATTTCCAACGAACTATGGCCACTAATGGTGAGTACCAAAAGGTCTATGCAGTGACTTCCGACTCAACAATGAATGGCGCATTGGATAAGAATCTCCGCTTACAACCAGACCTTGACAAGTTGGTGAAATCGAAGATGATTCATGATTACAGTTCTTGCAGTCAGTTTGTAGTTTCTATAGCAGAACAAAAGCGTAGACTGGCGCTATGGCAGGACTTCTTGCATCGCCATAAAGAGAAACTTACGTCTTCGTTGCGTTCTTCAATGCAAGCGGAAGGTTTTGCTGCAGAGAGTTTTGAAGACTTTTACGCGTTGTTAGACAAGACTTATCAGTTACAGCCCATTTCTTATTTCTCTCCGCTGACGAAATCTCTCTTTGCCGGTAATCTCAGCACAGACAGTATCGGCAAACGGTATAGCGTTGTAAATGTGCTTTCTGTAAAAGACAATGATGTCAAGAGAGTGAAAGACGCTTTGTCTGATACCGATAGTTTCAGCTTTGATATTGTAAGCATGAACAGTGCCATAGCCAATCATTTGTCAAATGACTTCAACTATATAGGCCTGGCCTGCGGTTTCATTGTGTTCTTCTTCTTGTGGTTATCCTTTGGTAGTCTTGAGTTGGTGCTGCTGTCTTTTGTCCCGATGGCAGTGAGCTGGTTGTGGATATTGGGCATTATGTCTTTGTTTGGAATGCAGTTTAATATTGTCAATATCATTCTTGCCACGTTTATTTTTGGTCAAGGTGATGACTACACCATATTTATGACAGAAGGTTCGATGTATGAATATGCTTATCGACGCAAGATGCTTGCATCTTACAAGCATTCAATTATCATTTCTGCCTTAATCATGTTTATTGGTATTGGCACTCTGATTGTGGCTCGCCACCCGGCACTGCATTCTTTGGCTGAGGTGACAATAGCGGGAATGCTCTCGGTTGTTTTAATGGCTTATATTTTCCCTCCACTGATCTTTAAGTTCCTTGTGAAGTCATCAGGGAAATACAGACAACGTCCAATCTCCATTATCAACCTCGCTGTAATGGGACTCAGTGCATTGGTATTCTTTATCCAATTGTTTACAGTCTATCTGTTGGGAATTGTTCTTTTGGAACTTTTGCCCCATTCTGAGAGACGTCGTTTGTGGATCAGGCGTTATCAGCAGCGTTTGTTCTTGTTTGACTTAAAGCATATTCCGCGTGTGAAGTTTTCTGTGGAAGGCATTACGGATGAGACTTTCTCAACGTCTTCAATCATCATCAGTAATCATCAATCGATGCTCGATGCAGCCATATTCATGGCATTAAGTCCAAAGACAATTCTTGTTTCAAATGAGAAAGTAAGCTGTAATCCCATTATCAGGAAGATATTCAAATGGAATGGTTTTATAACGTTGTGCGATATGAACTCCATAGACGATAACCTCATCAAGAGCTATGTGGCTAATGGTTATAGTCTTGTTATCTTCCCCGAAGGCATACGCAATGCACATTCTTCGATTCGCCGTTTCCATAAAGGTGCGTTCTTATTGGCTGAACGATATCAGCTTGATATTCAGCCGTTCATCATTCATGGATTGAATATGGTACTTCCAAGGAATAGCATCCAGGTGTTCCCTGGTCTGATGACGGTAAGGGCTTATGGGCGGATGAAGCACAAAGGGAAAACACCTTATGCAGAACTTACGTCTCAGCTACATGACTTCTACAAGCAGGAGTATGCCCAGATTGTCCGTCAGACAGAGACGGCATCTTACTATTCGCCTCTTGTTTTGGATCGTTATCGCTATAAAGGTGAGGAGATTTTCCGCGCAGTGTGTAGGAAACTGAAGAACAATAATAATTATACACAATACGTTGACTCTATGGATGAACCTCCTGTTGTCCTTGTTAAGAACGGTGGATACGGTGAGTTTGCCTTGCTTTATGCATTGGTACATAAACAAACAAAGGTGCTGGTTTATGAAACGGATGAAAACAGAAAGGCTTTACTGACTTATTGCGCCAAGAATTTGGTCGATAATCTGGAGGTAATAGAATGTTTGGATGTTGAACAGGAAGGGCATAACGACCTAAAAGTCTTTTCTTTATAACTCCATTTTACATATGATTAAACGGAAATAAACATAGATATGAAAGAAGATATTCGCAGAAAGTTAGAAGAAATCTTGCCAATAGTTGATTTCGATTCAGAATTCCTTTTCCAGGAACTTGACTCGTTGGGAATAACGACAATCTTGATGGTTCTCTCTGAAATGTATGGTATAGAGTTGAGCCATTCAGATGTAACGCCAAGAAACTTTAAGACACTTGATAGTCTGGTTGAATTGGTGAAACGAAAGCTGAACAAAGATGATGATTGAAGATAAGCTGCGTGAGAACGCCGAACTTCATCCTGATAAGCTTGCGCTTCTGTGCAATGGCGAGTCTTACACCTATGGCCACTTGTATCAATTGGTTTTGGATAAGGCAGCTTCAATGGAGGGAATGAGGGGGCAACTCATTCCGATGATCGCCACTTCAACGGCTGATTTTCTCATCTCTTACTTTGCAATCCATCTTTCGGGAGCTGTTGCCGTTCCTTTACATAAGGATATTCCTGCGCAGAAGTATAATGAATATTCCCGCTTGTTGTCACAGCAGACGGCTCCACATGAGGTAGCAGATATTCTTTATACCACGGGAACTACTGGCAATGCAAAGGCAGTGATGATCAGTCATCAAGCGATTTGGGCGAATGCAGAGAACCTTGTGCATGCTCAAGGGTTTAGTTCTGATCTGACGTTTATCATCAATGGGCCGCTAAATCATATAGGTAGCCTGTCGAAGGTTTATCCAACGATTTACGTGGGGGGCACCATTTGCATTATTGAAGGAATGAAAGATATCCATAAATTCTTTAATGCTATTGAGGATGCACCCACAAAAGTGGCGACATTCTTGGTTCCATCGGCAATCCGAATGCTTATAACATTGTGGAAGAAAGAACTGAAAGCCTGTGCGGATAAAATTGATTTTATAGAAACAGGGGCTGCACCAATGGCTGCTTCAGATATGAAGTTGTTCTGTGAACTGCTGCCTCATAGCTGCCTCTATAATACTTATGCTTCCACCGAAACGGGCATTATCTCTACATACGACTATAATGATGACGAGTGTCTTGCCGGCTGTTTAGGACTTCCGATGAAGCATTCTTCGTTTTTTATCACCGAAGACGGGCATGTTGCCTGCAAGGGAAAGACGCTCATGTCGGGCTATTGGAATGATGATGAGGCAACGACTATGGTGCTGCGTGACGGAGTTATCAAGACTGCCGACTTGGGATATGTTGATGAAAAAGGTCGCCTGCGATTGCAGGGTAGGGGTGATGATACGATAAATATTGGTGGATACAAGGTCGCTCCTACTGAAGTTGAAGATGCTGTGCTGGCTTTTCCTGCAGTGAAAGATTGTGTTTGCGTTTGTGCTGCGCATCCTGTCATAGGCAATGTCTTAAAGCTTTTCGTTGTTCCTCGTCATGATTATGATAGAAAAGAACTCATCGCTTTTCTCAAAACAAGACTCGAAACCTATAAAATTCCGGTTCTTTATGAGGAAACTGACAGCATTCATCGAACCTTCAATGGTAAGATTGATAGAAAGACTTACCAAGGGAAACAGCAGGAAAATATATCTATTCAAGTGTTGAAAAAGAAGAAATAAAAAGGAATTGAAAAAGAGAAAGGGGAGAGAAGTATTATACATTTCTAAAGATAGTCTTTTAGATTGCAATATATTGATTGTCAGTATATTATGATATTTGATACAAAAAGGGGAGTAAGTCCACATGAGAATGCGGTGTAATCTCTATTGAATCACCATGCAATCTGTGTCAAGTTATCACGTGTTTTGACTCAAACGGCGGTGTGTTTTGCATCAAATTACAACGCATTCTGAATTGAATTGCGTGATGAAGTTGTTGGAGTTGAAGAATACACCTTATATTTTCACTTCTTTTTCTATTTGGTAGTTTAGTCTACAAGATATCAAAAACAATAATATTTACAGCAAATCAGTATCCTTCTAATGTTGAAGCAGTATATAAAGATAGAGAGAAAAGACCCGGCCAAGCGTATAGCATTGTGTTTTCTTTGGGTTGAATGACTTATCAACAAGATTGCATAAGCGACATAAACTCCAAAGGAAACAATGTAAAACGTTGGGAGAAATGTTTGATAATGCCATTCAACCGCATATATTTCGATATGGGCAATATTGGCATTGCTTTGTTTTCTCAGTGGGATTGAACGAAATATCGGGGTTGAAAATATCTTCAATCAACACTTTGAGTTGGTCCATAAATTCGCTTTGATAATTGGCTACATCTGTAATCGGCTGCTTGTCGAGCTGTAATGTTGGGTCGTAATCCTTTCCTGTGGCATGCTGGATGAACAGCAATGCTGGGCTTACGGGGTGGTTTGCTGCATTGAGTGGATGTTCGTTGCGCAATATAAGCGAATAGAGAATAGCCTGAAGATAGTAATCAGTGTGGTTGTCTATCTTTTCAGGATTAAATATGTCATCTATATTCTTGACGTTCATACTATTGTTGCTCCCAGTCTTGTAGTCTACAACGCGTATGAATGCGCCATGGTTATCTTGGATTTCGTCAATACGGTCGATGTTTCCAAAGAGATAAATCTGCTTGGGACCCTGTGGCGTGTCTATTTCGAAAGCCTTTTCGACCGACTCTTCCAAGCCGAGAATGGAGAATGGAGTAAGCTTTCGGTCAATCTGCAATAGTCTTTTCAAATAGTCGATAATAACCTGTCGATTGATGAGTTGCAGACCATTATATTTAATGTCTCGCGTTTCGTTTACTTCAAAAAGCTTTTCTCTGAAGGCTCTTTCTACGAGTCGTGTCAATAGCGATTTGTCTTTCAGCGCATCTTCTATGTCACTTTCATGAATGATACCTCCGTGGTTTTTATCCTGATAGAACAACTCTGCTGCACGGTGGAAGATGTTGCCGAAGATGCGGTTGTCGATTTCATCTTCTTCGTTGTCAGGTTCTTTGATGCCGGCAACATAGCGGTAGTAGAACCTCATCTGACAGCGTAGGTAAGTGGTCAAGGCAGTGGGAGATATGCGTTCAATGCTGTTGATTACCTCCATGACTTTTGGATTCTTGACGATTGCTTTCTTGATATTTTGCATCGGAACCTGTTGTGCATTGAGGTTTCTGAATTGTATTTTCTGCTGACTTTCCACCATCATTTGGAGCATGAAACGACTCATTTCGCCAGTGGCAGTCTTACTGGTAGCCTTGTTGTAGGCGAGGGTTACGTCTTGAGCACGTTGTAAAAGACTGTGGAAATAATAGGCATAAATAGCCACTTTATTGTCGATTGTTGTTAGTTCAAAGGCCTTTCTAATGGCGTAGGGAATGAAAGAGGTGTCATTGACGCCCTTCGGCATATTGCCTTCATTACATGAGAGAATGAGAATGTGGTCGAAATCGAGGTTGCGAGTTTCCAACACTCCCATGATTTGAAGGCCTATTACAGGCTCTCCATGGAAAGGAACCGAGGTAGAAGAGATGAGTTGATTAATGAGTCTGTTGTATATGTTGAAATCAGCTTCAAGGTCTCCTGCTGTAATCAGTGCCTCCAAACGATTGAAGAGTGTGTACATTCTGAAGATAGACTCCTGTACAAGTGGGTCTTCTTCGCCCTCTGCAGTATAGTTATGCCCCACTTCTTGCAGGATATCAACAATCCATGTGTTGATAGAGACCACGTCAGTATGGACTTTTCCAAATACGGTTTTCTCATTTTCAATGTATTTCATGTAGGGATGTCGCATGAGCATTGTACGCCATTTTTTGCTGAAAGAATGCCTGTTGGCGCTATAGCCAATGGTATGCAGATTGATGAGTAGCCGCACGAAAGAAGCTATTGGCGCATGTTGGAGTGGATACCCCGTCGTGATATTGACATGTTTCAGTTCAGGAGGAAGACAATGAATGACTGTTGGCAGCAGGTTTTCATCGGCCAGTACAATGGCCGTGTGGCGTCCGTCATCAATGCGTCCGTTCTGTTTGAGCCATGTACTGATATAGCGTACCTGTATGTTTTCGGTCGTAGCACTGAGATAGGTAATGTTCTTGGGCTGTTCGAAGTTAGCGTAAATCTGCTTGTTGGTAATGTCAAGTTCGTTAGGAAAATACTTCAAATATTGACGAATATATGTGCCTGCCTCGTGCTTGATTCCATGCTGATTCTTCATGTAGTAATCATCAAAATCCCAGTAGAAGTGCGCTTTTCCTAATTTCTGTAAACGCTCGCAGAGTTTCTGTTCGACAATCTGCATCATGTTGAAGCCAACAAAAATGTAGTTGTCGTTCTGGAAATCGATTTCTGTTTTCTCTACAACCTCTCTGTAAAGTGCACCCTCATAGGCTAATCCCTGCTGTGCAAGGCATTCCTTGAAGCGTGTATAGATTTCTTCAAAGTTGCTCCAAAGGTTGACGAACCGCTCTTTGAGTTTCGATGCAATGTCATCAGAGAAATTGCCAAAAAACTTCTTCAACAGTTCCTTTTGCTCTTCGGTAAGATAAGATGCGTCGTCAAGTTCGTGTATGTTCTTTAGGTTGGTGAATATCTGATGCGCATCTCCCATATTCTTGTCTATATCGTCAAAGTCGGTCAATAACACCTGTCCCCAGCCGTAGAAGCGGTCAAGCGTCTCACAACTTCCTGTGCATGCATTGAAAACCTTATGCAGGTCGCATATCAGTTTTATCTGATCGCCAACAGTTTTGTCTGAATGTTCACGGAAAAGTTCACTGATAGTGATGTAATTTGGGCTCCAGATTGGTTGATTAGCCATGCGTGCTAATTCTTCATTCAGAAACAAAGAGGCACGCTTGTTAGGGAAAACGATTGTGATGCGCGACAGATTAGTCCCGTTTTTGCGGAGAATATCCTCTGCAACATATTGTAAAAAGCTCTTCATCATAGTTTGATAATTTTGTTAGAGAACAGATACCATAGATATCCCGTAATGTTCTGATGCCCCATTTCATACAGCAAGTCCATGTATTCTTTTACTTGTGCCTTGTGTTCTTCTTTGGGACTACCGAATTTATAGTCTACAACAATCATCTCTTTTCCGTCGGTCATGACGCGGTCAGGACGTCGTTCTTCGACTTTATCTGTCAGGGGATTGACTTTCAAAATACTGCATTCGTTGAAAAGACTCCACCGTTCGGAGAACCATGAAGACACTCTGGGATCGTTCAGACGCTCTGCAATTGTCTTGCGAAGTTTGTCTTGTGTGATTACCTTATTATATAGGATGCCTTCTTCTTCAAGATTTCTCAGGGCTGTTCCAATGTCTTTTTTAGTCTTAATAGTAGAGAATATGGCGTGCATGATGCTGCCTAACTGAATATAACTCTTCTTTTTCAGCGTTTCTTCATCCTCTTCTATTCCGGCATTTACAAAGTCTTTACTCTTGTTGCTCTGCTTGAATTCTACCTTGCGTTCATAATTTTCTACGGTGATTTCAATGTTTTCAGCAGACTGATTAAATATGTTTTCTGATTGCTTTTTGGCTTTATTGGGAGCAATAGAAAGGCCATCTCCAAATGCAAAGTAGATAGTTTCCTCTTTATTTCCTGTATCTTCATAGTTGGCATTCAAGTCTGTTGCGACAGCTTGTAGGCAGTTCTCAATAATCCAAGAGCGTCCACTACCTTTGTCGCCTCTTTTCCCATAAATGTATAAACCACGGCTGGCGCGTGTGAATGCAACGTAGAGGAGGTTGAGATTATCAACTATATTTTGGAAATGTTCATCGGCATAATCATTCTCATAGATAGAGTTTTTCATCTGCTTTTTGTTGAAATCTATAGGAACAATCGGCAGAGCAGAGAACGGTTCTTCTTGTGGCTTACACCATATCGTATTGCTTTTTTCAAGTTTCCAATCACAGAAAGGAACGATGACATGGTCGAATTCCAGTCCTTTACTCTTGTGGATAGTCACAAGTGATACGCCTTCATTACTGCTGCTTTGTATGGAACTGCTATGAATATTATCAGTCCATTGCTCTAAAAAGCTGTGTAAATCAGGGACATCATCTTGCATAAACTCATTGAGTTTGTCGTAGAAAGTGCATATATAAGCTGTTTGTCCGGTGAGAGTTTGTAGGTCGAAGATATGATAAAGCGCTTCTGCCATATCTATTAAAGATAGCCCCAACAGATATTCTCTTTGGTTAAGGAATTGCTTAGGAAGATAGTCTTCCAAGGAATTGTTCTTTAATAGTATGTCACTGTCTAACAGGTTGTTGTCTTTAATAGACTTCATGTAAAGCTTAGTAAGGGTGGCTTTGGCGATATCGTCTTCGGGATTGTTGAGCACCATCATGCCACTGATGATAATATTCACAGCCTGTGATGCATCAAGATGGAAGGCTTCTTCCGATACAAGATGAACATCGGGCATGTTTTGCATGAAATAATCTCCAATCTCTTGTATGGTTGCGTTGTATCTTACCAGGATAGCAATATCGTTTTCTTTAACTCCTGCGTCAATGAGGGCCTGCACTTTATCAGCTACAAGCTTAAATGTCTGCTCTTCGTATGCATCGTCATTAGGGAGCAATGTTACTTCTACCGTTCCGCAATCTTCCTTTTCTGCAGGAATGTCCTGTATGACATCTTCGTATGCTTTTTGCAGTTGTTCAGCGTTGTTTTCAGCCTCTTCCTTTAATTGGAGATATTCCTGACGAGCAGCTTTCTCGAAAAAAGCATTGTTGAATGTGATGATATTCTTTTCAGAACGGCGATTGATTTTTAGGGGTTTGATATTAGTCTCTTGTGCTCCAAACTCATTTTCTATGTCATTTAGCAGTCGCCAATCGCCTGAACGCCAACGATAAATGCTCTGTTTCACGTCGCCAACAATGAGATTATTACTGTCGTGACTCATGGTTTCAAGTAGCAATACCTTGAAATTTTCCCATTGAACAGTGCTTGTATCCTGGAATTCATCAATCATGATATTGCGTAATTGAGTTCCAATCTTTTCGAAAATAAAAGGAGAATCATTCTCTCCAATCATCGAACGCAGTAAAGTCTGGGTATCACTCAGCATAAACCGGTTCAGTTCTCGGTTCAGTTCTTCCACCTTATCCCCAATACTGTCGAGCAATCTCAACTGGTTAAGATGCCTCAAAGTAAGGTCGGCACTCTTGTACAGACGGCATTGTTGTCTTCGAATTCTTTCTGATTGAACCAACATTGGCATCAGTTGGTCGCATACAAGGTCGTAGATAGGTTCGCCTGCATGGGCTTTTTTCTTGATAATCCATTTTGCAGGATCGGTCGATGCATCATCAGCTGTCTTGTTATAGACCTTTTCGTCGTCTGTATAATTGCCTGATTGGAGTTTCAGGAAATAACCACATACTCCGCGGACTCCATTGGAGAAGTCGCTGACGGAATACCCTTTGGCATCAAGAAGCTCAAAAAAATCATCTCCACATTTCTTGATCTGTTCATCAGCATGTTTGCGGATAGCCCGTAACTGCCCAGTATAATGTTTGAAAAAATCCTTTTCTTCAAAGATCTCCTTAATCCTTTGGCGGTTTTTTTTGTAGTAATCTTTAAAGATGTTCATGCCGAAATGCTTAATTTGGGCAATGACATTCCATGATTTGTCATCGTCCATATTCTCATGGATATAGTCTAAAATCCAGGAGAGTAGGAGGGAGGAATCGTTCAAATCCTCAATAAGTTGGTCCACAGCTTGTTGTTCAACTTGCTGGTCGTTTAGTTCAATACGCAAGTTGGCTGTTAGTTCAAGTTCTCGCGCAAGGTTTCTCAATACCGTTTGGAAAAAGGCATCAATGGTTTCAACTCGGAAGTAACTGTAATTATGAATAAGTTCACTCAGTGCATAGCTTGCATTGTTGATGATAGTTGTTTCATCTAAAGAAGTTTGCTGTTTGACGCTTTCCAAATACGGTTTGCTCTCTTTCAGTCCTCTTGAGATACCATAAAGCTGGCTCAGAATTCGCATTTTCATTTCTTCTGTGGCCTTGTTAGTGAAGGTTACAGCTAAGGTGTGCCGATAGGCATGAGGGTTTTCAACCAACAGTTTGATATATTGCACGGCAAGGGTAAAGGTCTTTCCCGAGCCGGCGCTTGCTCTGTATACAGTTAAATTGTTCATTACCAATGTCTAAAAAGTTCAAAACCAAATTTACATCCGAATTCTTTTATCTTTCCACTATCGTTACTAAGGAACAAGCCCATAGAGAAAAGGTGGGTTGTAAAGCCATAGCCTAATTCAAGATAAGGGCGGCAGTCTTTAGAAGAAAGGATGCTTGCATAGAGTCGTTCCATTTCAATGAAATGACCAACCCATGGTAAATGTGATGTGGCCAATAAGGGACTCTCATAAGTTATGTTACCTCGGGCATACCAACGTGATGCATTATATTTGTTAGAATTCAGCAGTTCAAACTCTCCACTCCAATCATCATTCCAGCCTCCCGGTACATGATTCTCTCGGAAATTCGTGTAATCAAGGAAGAATGTATGCCCATCCTGCAGTGTATAGCCACCGGTACCAATACGCATCTGTAGGCTTTTGAGTTGTCTCAGCTTGAGTTTCCACTGTGCATCAAGCTCCCAACGTTCGTAGTCAATATTTCCCTTAAGCAGATGTTTGATGCCTCTTTCATAGTCAAGTGCTATATATGGCCCTTGCCAACCTAATGGACGCCATTGCAATTCAACGAGCGGAGCAACGGAAGTGTACTGTGACGGAAGGTTAGCTTTTCTGTACACGGCTTTTTCTACAGCTGTTCTTCGGTGGAAAATCACACCGGCCTGAAAGCCCCAATGTGCGTTGAAGTCATAGTTGTTTAATAACTTGGCATAGCTATCCCTGAAAAAATGAGCTCTCGGGTACTTCTTGATGATAGAATCTCCGATTTGTTTTCGAGCATAGTCTACAGCTATTCCATTTGCAATCCAATTGCCATTACCTACTTCCAACTCAATATATCCGTTATGATTTTTGTTATACCAGAACATCGTTGGCAGGGTAAAATAGAGTTGTTTCTGCTTGAACGAATAGCCAGACTTAATACGTGTGGTCAACATTATATTCGGAGTAAACATGTAGTTGAACCGAACATCAAACTTATAGGTAAATCCTCGCTTGTTGTCATAGCCCATATAAAGTGGGTTCAGAATGGGATTGATGCGCAGATAGCCCTCATTTTTCTTGCCGATATTACTTTTAATTCTGTTGACAAGATTATTCCCGATGATATCCCAGAAGATTGTTTTCCAGGCATTCCTTTTCTTTTCAGGTTCGTTTTTGCTTATGGAAACTCTTTCTTCACGGGCCTTTTGTTCATCTTGATACAGTTGTTCTTCCTGTACGGTCAAAGGAATTGGGCGAACAAGAGATATACTGTTACTGCTGTCTCTGACTACACTGTCAGGTAATACGGCTTTTAATCCATAGAGAGTACGATACTTTCCCTCGGTGACATTCCCCAGAAATTTGAATTTACAGTAAAGTCTTGCGTCGGTTGGTAATAGAGATTTAGTTCCGGATTGTCCCAAAGAGAGACCTAAAGAGAAGTCGACCATGTCATATTCTCCATCTAATTTCAGGCTGATGATACGTCCGTCACTATAATTGACTAACGCTTGTCCACGCACCAATTGCGTGTTGTCGGCCCGCGGACGAAACTTAATGCGCGCAGTTCCGTTCAATAAAAACGTGACTTGATAATGGTAATAAGGTCGATTTTTCAGATGAAATGGGGAGAGGATATCGTTCTGAAAAATGGTGGGTTGGTACACATGGGGTGTCAGATACCTTAATACGGTCGTGAGACTACTGCGGTTTGAGGGTATTGTTGATAAATGAGTGAGGCGTTGTATGTCATAGTTATCTCTTCCTTGTGTTTCTATTCGCTCGTAGTTTTCACCTAAATAGTGTCGTTTCCTGCCGTGTGCAACCGCCCACATCGTGGGTACTGCCAATAAGGTAATATTACGTTTACGAATGAAAAGAGAATATTTGGTATATGCATAAGTCGTATCCGGCTTCACTTCTTCGCCCTCAACAGACTGTGCATAAGCGAAAACACGCTCCAATAAAGCTTGATCTGGTCGAAGCTTGTCTGCCGCATCTGCATGAAAAGAGCAATGCAACAACAGAATAGTCATTGCAAGACACATGGGAGAGATATATGATAAACGTGCTTTCATCACATTTTATGAGTCACAAAAATATAAAAAAGGCATCAATTCTCCAAATTAATCTATCTTTTTAAGGATTTGGAATTATATTCTTTCTTTTTTTAGTATTTTTGCCAAAGTAAAATAAATTAAAGATGAATCGCAAGTTATTTATACTGTTCCTTTTGTTATTTTTAGCAGGTATTCATGAGTCTCTGGCGCAGAAAAAGTGTGAGTTTCGTGGCGCATGGATACAGTGTGTGAATGGTCAATTCCTCGGGTTAGGGAAAGACCGCATGCAACAGATGCTTACAAGTCAACTCAACGAAATGCAGAAAGATGGTGTCAATGCCGTTATTTTCCAGGTAAGGCCCGAGTGTGACGCTTTATATGCCAGTGCTTATGAGCCTTGGAGCCGATTTCTGACCGGTCAGCAAGGCGTGGCTCCTCAGCCTTATTGGGACCCATTGGCATGGATGATAGACGAGTGTCACAAGCGGGGAATGGAACTTCACGCTTGGATTAACCCATTCAGAGCAAAGACAAAGACTACCAACGACTTATCTTTTAATCATATAGCTATAAGGAAACCAGGCTCAGTATTTGCATATGATGGCCAGTTAATCCTTAATCCGGGCCAGCCGGAGAACCGCGAATACATCTGTAAGATAGCAAGTGACATTGTGCGTCGGTATGATGTAGACGGTTTCCACATAGATGATTATTTCTATCCTTACCCTGCTGCCGGCCAGACAATTGCCGATGACCGTGAGTACTCACTTTATAACAATGGCATTAAAGACCGTGGAGACTGGCGGAGATACAATGTAAATCTTTTCATGAAGCAGCTTTCTGACAGTATTCATGCCGTTAAACCTTGGGTGAAGTTTGGCGTGTCACCGTTCGGTATCTATCGTAACAGAAGTAATTCTCCGGCAGGAAGCAATACAAAGGGGTTGCAGAATTATGATGATCTCTATGCCGATGTACTGCTGTGGGTCAATAACGGTTGGGTAGACTATTGCGTTCCGCAGCTCTATTGGCAGATAGGTCACCCCACAGCTGACTATGATGAACTTATCCGTTGGTGGAACAGACATGCTGGCAACCGTCCTCTTTACATAGGTGAAGACGTGGAACGCACCGTGAAATTTGCCGACCCACAGAACCCCAATAGTCATCAGTTGGCAGCTAAGCGCCGTCTTCACAACGAACTTAATCATGTCAATGGCACTGTTCTGTGGTATGCGAAGTCGTTTTGTGATAATATCGGCAACTATGCTGCAGCCATGCGTGACGGTTATTGGAAATATCCGGCCTTGCAACCCAAGATGTCTTTCATTGACGATAAAGCGCCCAAGAAGCCTAAGCACGTGAAACCCGTATGGACGAGTGACGGCTATCTGCTTTTCTGGACAGCTCCTCGTGCACGCAAATGGAATGATGAAGCGGTGAAATATGTAGTCTATTGTTTTGAAAAAGGAGAACACATCAACATTGAAAATCCATCGAAGATAGTTGCTGTTACTGCTAAAAACTATTATAAGTTGCCTTATGAGGACGGACGCACAAAGTATGTCTATGCTGTTACCTCGCTCGACCGCATGAGCAACGAGAGTAAAATCGCCAAGAAGAAAGTAAAATTATGAAGCCTCATAACCGTTATAACAAGCCGGGAGATTACGACCATTTCGTGGTCGATCGGGCGGGAACACTCTTGGAATGGTTGCTTGAAAACGTAAAAGGACTAAGCAGGTCGAAGATTAAACAGACGCTCCAAGGACGTGGAATAAGGGTAGGCAGTAAGGTTGTCACGCAATTTGACTACCCCGTTTCAGTCGGAACGAAAATCGCACTCAGTAAGACAAAGCGTAATAATGACATCTTCAAGAGTCGCTATGTGAAGATAGTCTATGAGGACAGGCACTTGGTGGTCGTTGAAAAGAATATTGGAATATTGTCTATGGCAGCCGGACATTCATCGCTGAATGTAAAGGCTGTGTTGGATGATTACTTCAAGAAGTCACGTCAGAAGTGCATGGCTCACGTGGTACATCGACTTGACCGGGAAACGAGTGGACTGATGCTCTATGCCAAGGACAAGGAGACTGAATTGCTGTTGGAGCGTGATTGGCATCACATTGTATTCGACCGTCGCTATGTTGCGGTTGTTTCGGGCGAGATGGAACAAAGAGAAGGTACGATAGCCAATTGGCTGAAGGACAACAAAGCCTATATCACTTATTCCTCTCCTGTGGACAATGGCGGCAAATATGCCGTGACCCATTTCCATGTTCTCAACCGAAACGACAATTATTCCTTAGTAGAATATAAGTTGGAAACAGGCCGTAAGAACCAAATCCGTGTGCATTCGGCCGATATGGGGCACCCTGTTTGTGGGGACACCAAGTATGGAAACGGCGATGATCCGATAGGACGTCTCTGTCTGCATGCTTATGTGCTGTGTTTCTATCATCCCATAACACATGTTCCCATGACGTTCGAAACTCCAATTCCTGCATCTTTCCATAAAATCATTAAATAAAAATCATGAATAATTTCTTATTTTATGTCCTCATATTGTTGGCCGTTGTTACAGGTGTTATCATTGTGAAGAAAGTGACCAGTTGTCTTTTCAAGCTTCTTGTTGCCGTGGTAGTCATAGCGCTTGTAGCATGGCTCTATTCCATGGGAAGGTAGCAGATGCGGTTTGAAAGCATCGCTTTCTGCACTTCTCTTTTGTAAAGATTACGGCTTGTTTTTAACACTTGGTAGTTTCAACTACCAAAT
>NZ_KV817573.1:0-9642 GCF_001814685.1 Prevotella sp. HMSC077E09
AAGGAAATTTCCCCATCTCTTTTCTACTGAGCCAAAATCACGCTTCGGGGCATCCCGAAAGGCAGAAATTCAGAAAAACAATGTTTCGGGATACCCCGACGAGTTGTTTTTTTGTGAAAATGAACCGTCGGGAGGCCCCGAAGCTCGAAAAATTTGAAAAATACGCTTTCGGGGTGTCCCGAAGCTCGAAAAAGCTGAAAAGCGGCTTCTCGGGGAGTCCCGAAAAGGCCAAATTAGACATTCCCAAGCGCAAAGTGCAACCTGAAGAGTGAAAACGCAGGACACTTGATAAAAACTATATACCTGATAGCATATCGCTTTTGGTATGCTATTCCCTAATGTTCGGCGCAGGCTGTGTTGCGATAACACGCCTGCGCCTCTTGAATGAAGCCTGCGCCACCCTCCCCCGAGAGGAAAGACAGCGCAGGCTTGTGAAATCATCAACATGCTCTTGGCATGGCTACAGCATGCTCAAGTAGATTTAAGAAGCACTGGAAGACATTTCAATAATCATCGTTTCACGCGGTTTCAGCCTCAACACGTCACCGAGTTTAACGATCTTGCCCGTGACAACATCGCGGGCCTCGGTTTGATTTCCAATGACTTCAGCATAGCGCGAGAGATCCATTTCAACAGCTGCACGCTTTCCATTGAGGATGGTCAGCACCGTCTTGCCCTGATATTGGCGTGCAACGACATAGACACCTTTATAGGGAATGAACTGGATTTGCTTGCCTTTGCAGATAACTTCATTGCCTTGACGCCAATGCAAAAGGCGACTGAGCCAGTTGAACATGGCATTTTCTTCTTTCGTTCGCCCCTCGGCAGTGAATGCATTGTGCTTATCGCCCGCAAAACCTCCGGGGAAATCGCGGCGCACATCACCGTCAGTGACGGTCTTCGTGCCGTTCATCAACACCTCTGTGCCATAATACAATTGAGGAATGCGATTGATAGTGAGCAACAGCCCAAGGGCCTGCTTCAAGGCAAGAGTGTCTTTCCCCTCGCCCAAGAAACGGTCGGTGTCGTGGTTTTCGATGAAAGCCATCACGCTTGAAGGGTTCTCATAGAGGTAATCATAACACAGACTGTTGTAAATTCGATTGAGGCCTTTCCACCAATCATCAGTTTCTTCGCTCTTGGCAAGATTAATCTTGTCGTAAAAGCTGAAGTCCATGACAGTCTTAAGATAGCTGTTGATAGATGAAAGTCGTGAGTCTTTCTGCCATGCTGCGGTGTAGGCAGGCTCCGTAACCCATATTTCTCCGACGGTATTGAAGTTGGGATATTCCTCATCAAGGGCTTTCATCCACTGCGACATGGCCTTTCTGTCGGCATAAGGATATGTGTCCATGCGGATGCCGTCAATGCCAACGGTCTCTATCCACCATATACTGTTCTGGACAAGATAGGTCATCACGTGCGGATTTCGCTGGTTCAAATCGGGTTTGGTCTTTACAAACCAACCGTCAACGGTCTCTCTTTTATCCACTTCCGAGGCATAGGGGTCGAGCACAGGCGTAAGCTTATAGCTGGTTTGCAGATAAACTTTCTCACCCTCTTTCAACCACTCGGGGGCATTGAACCAATCTTTTGACGGCATGTTTTTTACCCAAGGATGGTCGAAACCACAATGATTGAAAATCATATCCATGACCACTTTCAAGCCTTTGGCATGTGCTTCGGCAATAAGGCGACGGTAGTCTTCATTGGTTCCGAAACGTGGGTCAACACGATAATAGTCTGTGGTATCATAGCCATGATAGTTGTTGTAATCATTAATATCAGGTGCATCGTTTTCCAAAATAGGCGTAAACCACAGGGCTGTGACGCCCAATTGACTGAAATAATCCAAGTGGCGGCGAATGCCTTCAAGGTCTCCACCATGACGAAGACTCGGCTTTGAACGGTCTACGACATAGGGGTTCATGCCCTTCAAAGGTTTCGTGATGCCACGCCCCGAGGCAAAACGATCGGGCATGAGCATATAGAGCACGTCTGCATTGGTGAAACCCATGCGCTTATCGCCGCTCATTTCGCGTGCTTGCAGGGGATACTTCACTTTCTTTCCATTGAAGTTGAGCATCATTTCTCCGGGTTTTGCTCCGCCGATATTCAGATAAACGAGCAGATAGTCGGGCGAATCGAGACGCACAAGAGAGTCGATTTTCACTCCGGGATAGTCCACACTGACGCGCGAATTGCGGATATTCTTGCCATAAACCATCAGCTGAAGCGAACTGTTTTTCATGCCCACAAACCAGTTGGCAGGCTCTATGCGGTCAATATTTGTCGATGCTAAGGATGTCATCGCCGACAGAAATAATGCTAAACTGAAAATTATTTTCTTCATATTTCATGGTTGTTTAATCGTGAAGAATCAATGCACGCTGGGCATCTACGGTCACCTTGCCGCCTTGCATCCGCCCCAAGCCCTGTTCATTAATCGTATCATCACAGAGCACAACGGTGTAGTTGCCCGCAGGGATGTCTACTTCCTGCGTCTCGCGACTGCCATTCAGAATGACAATGATATTGTTCCAGGCATCTCCACCGGCATGATTTTGAAGCACAAATCCCACAAGACAGGGCTTCACGGGCAGGAAACGAAGATGCTTTCTGACGAGCGCGGCATCGCCAAGTCGGAATGCAGGGTGGTTCTTTCGCAACTGGATAAGCTTCTGATAATAAGTAAACACCTGCGGATATTCCTTGAGTTGTGCCCAATTCAGGGCGTTGAGGTCTATCGGGGAGTTAAAGCTGTTGTGCACACCTTGCTTATTACGCAGCATTTCTTCACCGCTCAAAATGAACGGAACGCCTTGCGAAGTGAACACTGCAGTCTGTGCAAGCAAGTCGAGACGAATAAGTTCGTCGTCTTGAATGCCGGGGACAGAAGCACGAAGGCGGTCGGTCAGGCACATATCGTCATGACAGCTGACATAGCTAATCTGTTGGGTAGGCTGTACGGCCCACGGCTTCTTGCTGTAGTTTACCTTTGACATGTCAACGTCGGGATGGGCAATGGCGCCTGCAATGCCAAACTTCAAGCTCTCTTCTTCGCCCTTAATGCCGGCAAGAAAGGCCCCTTTCCTATCATCGCTGAAAGGGCCGCGGAGGGCATCCCGCATGTCATCACTGAAAGCTGCAATGCCATGTAATTGGGCCGTATGTGCCTTGACAGCCAATTTCTCCAAAGGATAAGCACAGCTACCTGCACTCCATCCCTCACCATAGATATAGATGGTGGAATCTATTTTGTTGACTTCGGCACGGATTTCATTCATGGTTTCGATGTCATGAATACCCATTAAGTCGAAGCGAAAGCCGTCGATGTGATACTCGTTTATCCAATATTTCACACTTTCGAGCATGAACTTGCGCATCAATGGCTTTTCAGAAGCCGTTTCATTGCCACAGCCCGAACCGTTGGAAAAAGTTCCATCAGCATTCTTGCGATAGTAGTAATCGGGATAAGTCAGCTGGAAATTGCTGTGCTGAATGTCGAAAGTATGGTTGTAAACCACGTCAAGAATGACACGTATACCAGCCTTGTGAAGTGCTTGGACCATTTGTTTGAACTCACGAATGCGCACGTCCGGGCGGTAAGGATCGGTGGAATAGCTGCCTTCAGGCACGTTATAGTTTTTCGGGTCATAGCCCCAGTTATAAGGCGGATTATGCTGTATCGTTTCGTCAACAGAAGCATAATCAAACGAAGGGAGCAAGTGGACAGCGGTCACACCAAGCCGTTTCAAATAGTCTGTTGACACAGGTTCGCTCACGCCCAAGAACTTATCGGGATGAGATATGCCGGGAGCTGAATGCGTGAAATCACGCACGTGCATCTCGTAAATCACTTGATCGGCAGCCGAATGCAAAGCGGGTCGACAGTCGTTCTGCCAGCCTTCGGGGTCTGTGGAGTGCAGATTGATGACAGCACCTCTATTTCCATTCACCCCAACGGCCTTGGCAAAGACGCCCGGCGTCTCGCCCTTTCCGAGGTCGAATGTATAGAACTTGCCACGCAAATCACCTTTTACATATAATGTCCAAAGGTCTTTTCCCGCGCATTTCATCTTCAGTGTCTTCACAGCCTTACCTTTCATGCCGTCGTTATACAGCCGAACGACAGGACGTGTTGGGGCATTCAGTTTGAAAACGGTCTGCTTGGGACTGTAAGACATCTCGTTGAAGACATCCTGTGCCCGAACAGTTTGTATCATAGCGGCTGCTAATGCAGTCATACAGAACATTCTGATTTTCATTGTTTAGGTGTGCGGTTAAATCAAAATTACTTATTTCTTGATGAGTGACATGGCAAAACCACCACCACGTGCCTCGTCAATCTTCAACACATCGCCTTTCTTCACAATGCGCTTAGTGATGGTGTAGGCCTTGGGGTTCGTCTTATAATCGGCCCCTTTTGCATCGGCATAAAGCGTACACTCGTATTTAGCGCCCTTGTCAAGAAAGTCAAGGCGCACTACACTTTGATGCCCGTTCTCATCGCACTTGCCTCCAACAAACCAATTATTTGTACCTTTTGCCTTGCGCGCTACGGTGATATAGTCGCCAGGTTCAGCCTCTATATAGCGTGAGTCGTCCCAGTCTACGGCCACATCCTTGATGAATTGGAAAGCATCGGCATACTTCTGATAGTTCTCCGGCAGGTCGGCTGCCATCTGGATTGGGCCCCACATGACGAGATAAAGCGCCAACTGGCCCACCAAGGTGGTGTGCACATAGTTCGGATTATCACTCCAAGTCTTGAGTTGAGTCTCTAAGATACCAGGCGTATAGTCCATTGGGCCGCCCTGAAGACGAGTGAAAGGAAGCACTACAGTGTGGTCGGGATTGCTGCCACCGAAAGCTTCATATTCCGTACCTCGGGCGCTTTCATTGCCGATAAGGTTAGGATATGTGCGGCAAAGTCCCGTGGGGCGGGTTGCTTCGTGTGCATTCACCATGATGTGATGCTTGGCTGCTTCCTTGACCACATAAAGGTAGTGATTGTTCATTGCCTGTGAGAAATGATGGTCACCACGTGGGATAATATCGCCCACGTAACCGCCTTTCACAGCATCATATCCATATTTATCCATCAGATTGAAGGCTTCGTTGAGGTGGCGCTCATAGTTGATGACGCTCGAAGAAGTTTCATGGTGCATCATCAGTTTCACACCCTTGCTGTGCGCATAGTCGTTCAAAGCCTTGATATCAAAGTCGGGATAGGGCGTAACGAAATCGAAAACATCCCATTTCCACATATTCGCCCAGTCTTCCCAACCTACGTTCCAGCCCTCAATGAGTACCTGCTGGAGTCCGTTGGCAGCTGCGAAATCAATGTATTTCTTCACGTGTTCGGTGTTGGCAGCATGGCGACCGTTGGGTTTTGCCTTGCTCCAATCCATCTCATCCAACTTCACCGAGGGATATTCATCGGTGTAGTTCCAACTGCTCTTGCCTACAATCATCTCCCACCAAACGCCACAATATTTCACCGGATGTATCCAACTGGTGTCTTCAAGCTTGCAAGGTTCGTTGAGATTGAGTATCAAACTTGATGCCAACATGTCGCGGGCATCATCGCTTACCATGACTGTTCGCCACGGTGTTGAGCATGGAGTCTGCATGCATCCCTTTAGTCCTGTGGCATCAGGAGTGAGCCATGACTCGAAAACAAAGTTCTTGTCGTCGAGGTTCAAGTGCATGGTGGCATAGTCGATGCAGGCAGCTTCGTGGATATTCAGATAGAGACCGTCTTGCGTCTTCAACTGTAAAGCCGTCTGAACACCCGTCGGTGAGAACACAGATACGGAAGAGTTATTCCAATTGACCGCCTTCTTGAAACGCTCACGGATTTCAGATAGTTTCGTTTCCTGTGTTTCCTGCTCCTGTGTGTCATAGTCACCCGGCAGCCACCAAGCCGTATGATCGCCTGTCATGGCAAACTGAGTGTGCTCTTCCTTGATGAGGAAATAGTTGAGAGACTGCTGTTGTGGGAACTCATAACGCAATCCCATGCCGTCGTCATAGACGCGGAAACGAATGATGATATTGCGGTCTGACGATGCTTGATGCAGCGAAACCGCCAATTCATTGTAATGGTTTCTAATCTTCTTGAACTGTCCCCACACCGGTGTCCACGTCTCATCAAACGCAGAAATCTTGGTATCGGTGATTTTAAAACCGTCCATCAGGTCGGTCTCCTTCAATCCCTTGGAGGCGTGTTTGTCTTTTGCCAACTCCAGACCGAGGTGTGAAGGCTTCACCACCTGCTTATTCTTGAACGTCATCTCATAAGTGGGTTGTCCGCTTGGCGACAGCGAAAACGTCACAGCAACCTTGCCGTCAGGCGACTTAACCGTCTGTGCCACGGCCATACAAGGTACTAACAACAGCGCGAAAAGGAATTGTAGATGTTTCATTATAAATTGTTTATTTGGGTTTTCAGAATGTAGTTCTCTTTTCAAAATAAAAGGAGCATCATGTAAACCTCAAGGCAGTGAGAGCCTACTTGTGTCAGACTCTCACCGTCGATATCGTAGGATTACCATTCAAAAGGTCTATTCCCTGCCCGACTGACACACGAGTTCAGTCACATTCTCGCGGAAATCAGTATTCTGCATGAGGTCTTCAATGCTCACATGCATGCGATAACGCCAGTAATGTTTAGGGTTTGCAGGGATGTTAATGCGCTCCGCATTCTGGTCGGCAAGGCGCAGTTTCTCGTCAATTGCCAACCAATCCTGCACGGAAAGGATGCAAAGCATGCTCGGAGACATCAGGTGACGGCCGACAATATCACGTGCCAACCAGCCCGGAAGTGGATGAGGAGCTGCCCCTCCCCGATAGAGCATGCTGTTGTAATAAGCCTGTGTACGCTCGAAATCCTCGTCCCACCACTGACGCAGTGTAGGCATGTCATGGCTTGAAATGGTGCATACCGAACGATAAGGATTGCTGCCCAAGTAACCAAATCTCACATGAGGATCCTTCGGCATACTCTGCAGTTCGAGGCTCAATATCTTGAGATTGTTCATCACCCATGGCACACAATCGGGCACCATACCAAGGTCTTCAGCACACACAAGCATGCGCGTTGCCTGCACAAGCTTAGGCAATTTCTTCATGGCCTCACGATACCAGAACTGGTTATTGCGACGATAATAGTAGTCATTATATATGCGGTTGAAGACTGCCTTATCGCTGTCATAGAGTGCTTCATACGTGAAGTCGAACTGCGCACTGATGCGTGGGTGGAACTTATTCGGGTCTTTACGGTCGCGCACAAAGAGCACATTGCTGATCAAGGCATAAAGACCGTCGCGCAACCAGATATCGGCATCCGAGGTCTTTCCCTCAAAGGCAGCTTCCACTTTGCGTTGGGTGCTGAACTCGGGCTTCAGCTCATAGATGTCGTCATGTGTGTGGTTGAGGAACCGCTGCTTCACTTCTGCGGCGCGTTCATGGAACACACGGTCGATAATCCAATCGCTGATAAACGGCTTGGTGAACTGATCTTCAAGGAAATGCAGGCCATAACCTTCGATTTCTTCACGCGACATGCCAAGCGATGGGGCAAACTGTCCGAGCAAACCATGCACGGCATCAGACGGAATTTCCCATATACGGAAGAAGCCAAGCACATGGTCTATGCGGTAAGCATCAAAGTACTTATTCATGTTCTGGAAGCGACGTACCCACCACTTACAGCCGTCTTTCACCATTTCATCCCAGTTATACGTGGGAAATCCCCAGTTTTGTCCGTTCACAGAGAAGTCGTCAGGCGGTGCACCGGCCTGTCCGTTGAGGTTGAAATACTTCGGTTCCATCCACACATCGCAGCCATTTCGATTGACGCCAATAGGGATATCGCCCTTCAGAATGACGCCTTTCTCACGCGCATAGGCATGAACTGCCTCCATTTGCTGGTTCAAAACAAACTGCACGAAATAGAAGAATTCCACTTCTTTATATTCTTTTGACGACGGCGTGGAGAGCTGTTTGCGTTCTTTTTCGTTCCACACTTGGTGGTCAGGCCACGTTGAAAAGTCGGCCTTACCGTATTTATCTCGCAAATAACAATACTGCGCATAGGGCACAAGCCACTGCTCGCTGTCGGCAAAGAACTGCTTGAAAGCCTTGCTCTTGAGCATCTCTTTACCCTCCTGCTGATAGATTTCATGCAGATATTTCTGTTTGGCATCGTTCACACGCTCATAATCTATCTGCTTCAAAACATTGAGTTCCTGGCGTAAAGCCTCGAAATCATTGCTTTTCTTTCCGTCTTTCAATGGTGGCAGCTGCCTCAGGTCAGCATACTGCGGATGCAGGGCAAAGATGCTGATACAGCTGTATGGATAGGAATCTGTCCATGTATGTGTGGTCGTAGTGTCATTGATAGGCAACACCTGGAGCACGCGTTGATGGGTCGCAGCCACCCAATCTATCATCTTTTTCAGGTCGCCAAAGTCGCCGATACCATAGCTTGTCTTTGAACGAAGTGAGAAGACAGGCACTAACGTTCCGGCCAATTTGCGATTGCAGATATCGAAGAAAGCCTGCGAAAGTTCGTAGACAACCACCTCACCATTCTTGATTTCGGGCAGATGTATCTCTCGGTTCATGCCTGTTTCCCACAGTGGATGCTGTTTGTCTGCCGTGTTGAGCGCAGCAAACTTGAATTCAAGAACCTCGCCATCCAAGGTTTCAACGTTGAGATCTACAATCCACTCATTGTAATTATGCTCATACATGGGCAGTGCCTTGAACACATCCCATGCACCCATTGACTTGGGTTTACCGACCACAGCAAGCTGTTCGAATGTACGAAGCTGTGGTGCACGCACGATGAGGCGCACCGTCTTGTCGTAAGCCGAAGGGCGAATGGAAGGCAAAGGACGGCGATTTACACACTCCGTAAAAGCCGAACTGTAGAGATAGGAATCCTCGGGAACGTCGGCCCAATGGTCGTAAACGGTATATTCCCTGCCCTTAACGGCACTGAGTTCCAAGCGATGTGTCTCGGTAAGCCACTCGTGACGGCTGTCTGCCCAATCGCAGTCGACGCTGTAATAATAGTCGAGCGAGGTGTTGAGGGTCGCCTCTTTGCGGTTCAACTCATACCACCAGTGCTTTCCATCACGGTTATTCATTCTGAACTGGGAGGTTTTCTTTGCTCCTTTACTGTCAGTCTCTACGATATTCAGCAATACTTCTTCGCCGAATACGGTGTCATAGTTTATATTAAAAGTCAGTTTCATACGGAGGTTAGTAATTTTCTGTAAAGATAGCAATTTAATCGTAAGTTGGTTCTCTGTAAAAAAACAAAATCAAGAAATAATAATGCAAACGTTTGCACACAAAGGGGAAATTATATTGTAATCTCAAAGAGAGAAGTCGAAAACAAAGCCTCACCCCCAACCCCAAACAAAAGAAAAGAGAGAGGAAATAAAGCCTCACCCCCAACCCCTCTCCAAGGAGAGGGGGGGAAAATGCCTTGGAAATAGAAGGCGAATAGAATACAATTGGGGAACATATCACTCCCCTCTCCCTGGAGAGGGGTTGGGGGTGAGGCTTTGTCTTTGTCAACTTTCTTCCTCATTTTTAACACTTGGTAGTTTCAACTACCAAATG
>NZ_KV817574.1:0-10225 GCF_001814685.1 Prevotella sp. HMSC077E09
TACAGCTTTGCTTGTGGAGATATTGTTAGTCAGTTAACAAGTAGACAGTGGACAAGTAAACGGGTTGCTTGATAAAATAAAAGCGACAAATAAGACAAGAAGACAAATAACTTGTCAACCAGTCAACAGTCAACACGTCAACTGAAACAGACTTGTGAACTGAAAACGAGACATCAGGTGGTTATTGCGGTGGGGTCCCACCTCTTCCCATTCCGAACAGAGAAGTTAAGCCCACTTGCGCCGATGGTACTGCAATGCAATGCGGGAGAGTAGGTAGCCGCCTCCTTTCAGCCGGAGCCCCGAGGATACAATGTCCCCGGGGCTCCTTTTTTTGTGCCTGCTCATTTTCCTGTGACTTTGACCCTTATGTTTTCTCGATGTTCTTCATGTGAGAGGGAAAATCAATCCATGTCGGAAAGCCTTACAATCTGCGTCAAGTTGCATGCTGTTCTGATGCAGATTGGAGTGTGATTTGACGCAGATTACATGGTGAAATCAGTTATTTCTTCTTCAGAGTGAAAACTTTATCAACACAAGATGAATGGAATAAAATAATTTTATTGGAAGTATTGATCTGTATTTAAACTAATTCAGCATTTATATTTTGATGAAAATGGATAGTAATAATCTTGATTAGGCGTAACTTTACTTTCGTATCACAATAGGTGCATATAAACCAACCATCTCCTATTTCCATATATTTATTTTCTTTTCCCATTGGAATATGTTTCACAAGCAACTTTAAACCGTTTGTTGTAAGATTTACTTCTGCGACTTTTATGACCCCTATATATTTACATATTGTTATTAAGGCATTAGTACCAGGATATGTATTGCTTACCCCATCTATTGTCAATTTTATGTGATTGTGTTTAGCTTTTGAAGCTTTAGAAAAATCTTCTATTTTTATAGGTGAGCCGTCGGGCCAATACAAATCTTTAAGTTTAGTTTTGGAAACAAGCATTTCGCTACAGTCTATTATAAGGTCTACGAATTTTGCATAATCATAGAAATAATAAGGCATGTCTTTATAACTATCCTTGATATAATTTTTCCATTCGTTATTAAATACTCCATTGAGAATATACACAAGTTGTGTGACCCTTTCAGCAGAACGCACACGTACGCTAATGGGAGATTGGTTTATTCTATCTATATATACCTTAAACTTTCGCATTATCTCTACAATTTGACTTGGAGTCAAACCTCTTCCTTTTAAATATTTGTTCTTATACAGGCTTCTACACTTTAGGTCAAGATAGAATTCCCAAGGGGTTCTTTTCATAGGCAATATTAAAAAATCAGATAACTATCTTTTGTATTCTAAACAGTAAATCAATATCTATCTTTCAGAGTTCTTCAAGCTTCTTCTGTATGCGACTTATCTACAGCCAATGAAAAACTCTTATCTCCAAAAGCTTTTGGTAAATTATCTATGTTTTCATGTTATCTTTTACAGCATTTATAAGAATTTCCATATTAAACCTTAGTTTAATATTACAGTCTTGTTCATTCGGTATATCTTTCACGGTCAAAGTTTTATCTATTTAGTTTGAATATGGCAAATTTAGGTATATTGCAGAATATAATGCCATTCTTAGAGCTGTAATTTTGAAAAACTTTAAAAGTTTAACATAGAGATAAGAGTTGATATTACTTGTCATACAAAGATATTAATTTATAAGTGCTGCCAGAGGGATTCTTGAGAATAGATTCTTTCTGTGGAATGTAATATAGATAGATGTGAAAATTCAATGAAATAACCTTAAATTTGGCTTTTTGTTAAGATATTTATAAGAAAAATGCGAAATTATTTTGAAGTTATTGAATAAAAGAGTATCTTAGATGCTTGAAATTATTAATAATCTATAAACCTTCATTTCATGAGATTTAAGATAACTTTTCGTATAGACCGCAGTCAGGGTGATTGTTTGCCAATCAACTATCAGTATGAACAGTCTGCGGTCATATATAAGATATTGTCAAATGCTGATAAAGCTTATTCGGCGTGGTTGCATGATAATGGCTTTCAGCTTGATAATGGAAAGCATTTCAAGTTGTTCTGTTATTCGCGTTTTCAATTTAAGAAATATCGTATTATGCGAGATATAAAGTGTATTAATGTCATAGGGGATAAGATAGAATGGTATGTCAGTTTCCTGCCAGAGAAGAGCACAGCTGAGTTTGTCCATGGTTTGTTTGCCAATCAGCATGTAGTGATTGGGAATAAGGATTATCGGGTAGCCTTGGATGTGGTTGATGTTGAAATTCAGGCTCCTTTTAGTCCTTCAGATGAATGCAGGTTTAGAACACTTTCCCCTATCTGTGTGAAATTGCATAAGGACAATAAAACAGTTTATATAGGTCCAGAGAGTCCTCTTTATGAACAAGCCTTACTGAACGGATTACTTTCTCGTTATCATGCTGTTCATGGCGAGCCATATGATGGCGAGGTGTTCTGTCGTTTAAATCTGATAAGTAGTCCTAAGGAGAAGCTGATAACCATAAAAGCTAATACGAAAGGTGAAACTCGTGTGAGGGGCTATGATTTTATATTTTCTATGTCGTTACCGTCACCTTTGATGCATATTGCCTATGAAGCAGGGTTAGGCGAAGAAACAGGTATGGGATTTGGAATGATAGAGGTTGTTTGATTAAATAAGGTGTTTATGTATGTAGTAAAGTATACAGGCGTTTTTGGTTTTATCAAACCATGGACAGCAGTAAGAGATTCACTTACTTACAGTCAGCAGTTTTTAACTCCTTCTATTATAGAGGGAATAGAAAAGAAATTATTTCCGGAACTTTTAAATGAGGTAGGAATTCATTATATCATGAGGCATAAATTATGTTATGATGCAATAGATATTCAAATGGAGAAAACGCAAGCTCGTGGTTGGGAAAATAAAACAAAGGAGAAGCGTATGGTGCGTAATCAGTCAATATTGAATAGAGGTGTGATGCTTAATCCTGTACTTTATTTATGTTTTCCCGATAAGACTTTAGCACAAAGAGCTTCTCTGCAGCATGTTTGTCTGTGTAGGAATGAAGATCTTTTGTTCCCAATGCCAGAATTGTTGGAATTATCAGAAGAACAATTCGCAGAGTTATCGGGGTTTGAACTTCGTTTTGGCAAATCAAATGAATCGTTTTTAGTAGGATTCAATCGCTTTGATAATAATAGTCCCATGTATGGTTGGTTAGAGATTAGTGGAAAGCCTGTATTTAGTCTATGACACATGAATACATTTTAGCGAAGCATGAGGGTATGGGAACTATTCCATTAGCAGCCCATCTTCAAGAGGTTGCAGCTGCAGCTGTGGTCATTGCACGGAATGGTGGACTTAATGAATCTTTAGCCCGTAAAGGTGCGATACTGCATGATATAGGGAAGGTGAGTCCACTATTTCAAGCACAGTTAAAGTATGGTTATGTTCGTCCTCCGCATTTTATATTCCGCCATGAAATTGCATCTTTATTTTTTCTGTCTTTATTAAAAGAGGAGGAACGTCCTGAGGTATTAGAAATGATTATCGCTCATCATAAATCTACGCTTAACGATGTCAGTCATAAAGGTCTGCTTGATTTAGACGATAATCTTAGAGATTGTTTTAAGACGCATATCTGTGGGTTTCAAGATTGGCGTATCCCTGCTTTAGAGATATTAGAGGATTTGGGAATACAAGGACGTGAAATATCAGTCGAAGAAGCTAGAGATAACTATGACTATGCAGTTGATTATTGTTGGTCAATGAATGACGGCTGTTCTCGGTGGAAAGGAGTTTTAATGGCAGCCGACCATTATGCTTCAGCCTTGTCTGAAAAATCTGAAACGAATTTGGAGAAGTTGTTTGTAAAACCCAATCTAACTTTTTATAATCGGGAGAACGACTTATATCCCTTATCTTTGATTTCAACAGTAGATCGTCGGCTACATACTATTGTTACGGCACCAACAGGAGCAGGAAAAACAGACTTTCTTTTACGAAGATGTAAAGGTCGAGTGTTTTATACGCTTCCATTCCAGGCTTCTATCAATGCTATGTATGATCGGATTAAGAGTGATATTGGCGATACTGGTGCTCAGATTCATTTATTGCATAGCACCTCAGAACTTAAAGTTGAGGATTGTTGTTTAGAAGAACAAATTATGCAGCGTCATATAGGAACTTCTGTAAAGGTGCTGACTCCCCACCAAATGTCTTCTATAGTTTTTGGCATTAAAGGGTATGAGGCTATGGCAGAAGATCTTCGTGGTTGTGATGTTATTCTTGATGAAATCCATACTTATTCTGGAGAAATTCAATCCATAGTGCTACGTATTATTGAGATTCTTTTAGTTTTGGATTGTAGAGTTCATATTGGTACTGCTACAATGCCAACTGTATTATACAAGAAAGTGTTAGCGCTGTTAGGGGGACCAACTCATGTATATGAAGTATCTTTGCCTAATCCTATATTGCAAACGTTCAATCGGCATATTATCCATAAGATAAATAACTGGGAAGATGGTTATGGTATAATAGATCATGCTCTCAAAAGTGGTAATAAAGTGTTGTTAGTTTGTAATCAAGTAAAACAATCTCAACAGCTTTATGCAATTCTTTCAGACTTATATCCTAATGTAAAGAAGATGTTGATACATAGTAGGTTCAAACGTCAAGACAGACAACGATTGGAAACTGCACTGAAAGAAGATTTTAATATGTCAGATGAAAGTTGTATCGTAGTATCTACTCAAGTTGTAGAAGTAAGTTTAGATATAAGTTTCGATTTAATGATTACAGCGTGTGCACCCATAGATGCTCTTATTCAACGTTTTGGCAGAATAAATCGTAAACGCACAAAGCAGACAATCGGGCATTATAAAGATATTTATGTGATAAAACCTCCCAAGGAAAAAGGTGATGCTCTTCCTTACAATCTTGATGTTTTGAGACGAAGTTATGATGCACTTCCTTCTGATTGTATTCTTGAAGAAATGCATGTGCAGGAAATGTTAGATAAAGTATATCCACAGATAGAAGTTGCTAATATAGATTACAGTGGGGCTATTTATGTTAATGGGGAATGGCAAATTAAGCAGTTATGTCATCATGGTAAGTCTGCACTATTAGAAACTTTAGATATAGATGTGGCAGTTTGTATTGTGGAAAATAATAGAGAATTGTATGAACAAGGACATCCGAATGAAAGAATTAAATTTGAAATCCCTATCAGCTATAAGGCAATTGCTTATAAAAAACTTGACGTATCCCAACAGGGACATCATCCTTATATAATTCCAGATAGAGCTTACTCTGAAGAGATGGGATTATTGATAGATTATGTTAACCCAGAATATTATCAATCATTTGAAATCATTTAGTATATGGTAACAACAAATATAGGAAAAATATTCTTGCAGGCGTATAATGTAAAATATGAGAAGAATTATACTGCCAAAGAGTTTTTTGATAAAGTATTCTTCCCGTTAGTTTTGGATTCTCCAAAATATTTGCAATGGGTTCAAAATTCTCCTTTTGTGCAAATGAAACAGGGACAGAGAGTTGAAACTCTTACAAGTGAAGAGCGTAGAGAGAAGTTATCAGAATTTCATCAAAAGATACTTATGGGCAGTCAAGATGCAAGTGTAGCTTTGGGATATGCTGCTTCTGAAGAGAAAGGCTTTGCTACTACTTCTGGACAAGTAACGAATATGGAGTTATCTATTACTGCAGAAGATGTTTACTTGTCTTGGATAGGTGCCTGTTTAGGATTAGGTGTGAAAGGAGGAATATCTATTCTTTTTGATCAACCTGCTTTACTATTGGATATATTTGAAGGTTGGGCCGTTTATCGTAAACTATTAGATGAAGTTCCATCATTGAAGGGAAATCAATTATCCTCAGCATGGAATACTCAATGGTTGATACATAAATATTCGCGACTTTTTAACCCTAAAAATCCTTTTACACATCTTGATCCTTATGAAGAAAAAGCGGGAGTTATGGGGATTAAAGTTGAATCTTGGACATTACTGCTAATCAGAATATGTCAGCATTATACGAACCCCAAGGTGTTAGGGTATGTCTATGGATTCGGACAGATGAATACAACGATAGGCTTTATACCTTTCGTATTAAGTCAGATACGCCGTTCTTTTGATTTTTATGATAGACTCTTTCAAATGGAACGGGAAAAGGCAGAGCCTTTGTGGGGGACAGCATTCGGTTTGCAAAAAGCTTGTGAAAGAGGTGTTGTTGGATTATCAGCAATGGAACCGAAAGGACTTCGAGATTATATTTTGGCTAAAAAAATGCCGAAGTATAAGCAAGAGAATCAACAGCAAACAATTTTATTTCATACATATATTACATGGATTATAGCTATGCTAAACAATGAAGAATTATGGGCAAAGGCCCTGGAGTTTGCAACAGTGTTGCAGAATTTCTCAACGGGAAATAAACAAGGTAAAACTTCTAATTCTCGTAAAGTTGATGAGGTGCTTAAGGCTACAAACAAGAAAAACTTTATCGAATCTTTGGTTGAAATTGTTGGTAATTCCACAGAGGTAGATGTGATAACCAAAATTGCTTCTTTAGTGAATACAATGCCAACAGAAAATGTTCCTTATTTTCTTACATTAGTAAGGTTCAGATATGCAGAAATTAATAATAATAAATAACTAATTAACTATGAATCCGTACATTTATTTAAGAGCATTAAAGCATGCCGATCACACAGTATTCTGTGTTTCTGATGGTCAGAAAAGTTATTATGATCCACAATTTAATAGAGCTGTTCCATATTCAAGTGGACAGCAAGTAAAGCGTTCTATTTTGCAAATGGTTGTTGATGAATTAAATGTTCCAATGGCTCCTGTTACATTTAATTATAATATAAATACAAAAAAAGAATTAGAAAATAAAGAGCCATGGTCGCCTTGTGATCCAACTTATATAGATCAGTTGTTGGGTGGTTGGATGAAAGCTGCTGGAGATGGGCCTACATTAAAACGTCGCAGCCCATTATCTATATCTTCAATGCGGGCACTTCATCCCTTGTTGAGTGGTTTATATAAAGAAAATCTTACATTTGATAGAAGTGACCGTCCCGATTATCATCCAGTTAATGTACGTGTTGCCGGTAGTGATAGAGTGTTAACCGAAGAAGAGGTTGAAAAGTATTTACAGGATTATAACCGAACATTGCCACGTAGAAATTGGATTCCTGACAATAAGCGTGCAAGCGGTTTGTTTGTTGCAGATGTAGCTATAGATTTAAGAACACTTTTTTGTGTGTCGGTCAATCAGCACGAACCAGAATTAACTAAGGAAAAGATAGAAGAACTAAAAGAGAACGGTTGGATTGAGAGTGAAAACATCTTTGGTAGATGTTTAGTTTTACCAAAGGATAAGAGAGATGAAATTATTCCAGCTTTAGCACATGGTCTTATTAACTGGCGTATTACCTCCAATCAATCGAGGACGTTTAGCCTAATGGAAACTTTGGCTGTCGCCATTAGTGATAATGCGAGCAGTATTCCTGCATCGATTCGAGCAAAGTTAGTTGATAATGGTGAGAATCCTAAAGCTATACCCATTATTGATGAAGCTGTAGGCGCAGATGTCTTTGTTACATTACCTTGTGCTGCCTATGTACAAACAGAGTCGGAGAATGTTGATGCTCTTAAAAAAGCAGAACAAAGGCTAATTGAATTAATGCGTGCATTTGATTACGAAAAGCAGCTTTGATTTCGATATGCTGGCAGACATATAAAGAATGTCTGCCAGCCTTAAAGTATAAATTTTATGTTTATTACCGGAACTCATTTTAATTATTATCAGCTTTGTAGGCGAAAGTTGTGGCTGTTTGCGAATGGCATAAACATGGAACATAATTCGGACTTGGTGTATGAAGGCAAACTGGTACATGAAGATAGTTATCCGCAGCGCTCGGTGAAGTATGAAGAAGTTGCGATAGATGGCATAAAAGTAGATTACTATGATGCTCGGAATAAAGTTATTCATGAGATTAAAAAGTCGAATAAGGTTGCTAAGGCGCATGAATGGCAGCTGAAATACTATATGTATGTTTTCGAACAGCATGGTATTAATGGGGTGAAAGGAATATTGGAATATCCTGAGCTTAGAAAGACATCGGAAGTAGTATTGACAGATGTGGATCGCGAAAATATTGCTTTAATTCGGCAAGATATCTGTAATATTATAGAACTGGATTTATGCCCTCCTATAGTGAAGAAAGGTCTATGTAAGAATTGTAGCTATTTTGAGTTCTGTTATTCAAATGAGATGGAGGAAGATTTATGAAAAGGAGCTTCTATTTGTTTAATCCGGGATTGATGGAGCGTAAAGACAATACATTGAAGTTTACGCCTGTTAGCATAGATGAACAAGGAAATGAAACGAAGCAACCATCTCGTTTTATTCCGATAGAGGATGTTGCTGAATTATATGCTTTTGGTAGTTTGAAAGCGAATAGTTCTCTATATAATTTCCTGGGACAACGTGATGTGCCTGTTCATTTCTTCGATTATTATGAGAATTATACAGGGAGTTTCATGCCTCGTGCAGGACTGCTTTCGGGAAAGGCTTTATTAGCACAGGCAAAAACATATCAAAGTTCGAAAAAACGGGTAGAGCTGGCAAGAAAGTTCATTCAAGGTGCGGCATGGAATATGGTGATGAATTTGAACTATTATAATAGGAGAGGAAAAGAACTTGAAGGGCAGATTGCCGAAATGAAGGAATTTGCACAAACTCTTCCTGAAGCGAAAACTGTTGAAGAAGTGATGGGAATAGAAGGGAATATTCGTAGAATTTATTATTCTGCTTTTGATATCGTACTTGATGATTTCAAGTTTGGCAGTCGCACGAAGCAACCTCCCGAGAATGAAGTGAATGCTTTAGTTTCTTTTGGTAATATGATGTGCTATACAGAAACGCTGCGCGCAATTCATCAAACACAACTGAACCCTACGATTAGTTTTTTGCATAAGCCAGGAGAACGCCGTTATTCTTTATGCTTGGACATATCTGAAATCTTCAAACCGATTATAGTTGATCGGGTCATATTCAAAGTACTCAATAAACGTGCGCTTCAAAAGAGTCATTTTGATAGGAAATTGAATCGTTGCCTTCTAAATGATAAAGGGAAAAAGATTTTTGTTGCAGCCATGGAGGAACGTTATAATGAAACATTCCGTCATCGTTCCTTGGGGCGTAATGTGAGTTATCGCCATCTGATAAAACTTGAGTGTTATAAGCTCTTGAAAGATATACTCGGGATAGAAGAATATAAACCCTTTAAGATGTATTGGTAATTGTATGTATGTTATCCTGATTTATGATGTGGCAGAGAAGCGTGTTAGTAAAATGCTGAAATTGTGTCGGCAATATCTTTGTTGGATACAGAATTCTGTGTTTGAAGGCGAACTGTCAGAAGTTAAACTGCGGGAGTTGCAGTATAAGATAGGAAACTTAATTGATAAAAAAGAGGATAGTGTGATAATATTCTCTAATAAAAAGGGTTATCATATGAGTAAGGATATTCTTGGCAAGGAGCGAATGTCAACAGAGAACTTTCTGTAAAGTTGTCGATGTGTAGGAATAGGTGTCCTTTTAATTTTCCCGTAGATGCCCATATCGCTCTTTGACTTCTTGAAACACCTTATATAAAAGGAAATGTCGATGCTCTATGGAAAATATATCATTGGGCATCGACATTTTTTCAGTGATTTTTATTACCTTTGTATTGCTGAAAACATTAGTGTTTATTCGACTTATCTCTTTTAAAAGAGTGAGTTATAATTGAACCTTATTGGAATTGAAATTCACAACGGGATTTTTTGTGTTGCGCAGCTCCTGGTTATAATTGAACCTTATTGGAATTGAAATCTCCTTGCTATGGCCATAGCCTCCCTCGCCGACGAGTTATAATTGAACCTTATTGGAATTGAAATCGAGTGATGATGAGCATCTGCAACTTCGATAATTGTTATAATTGAACCTTATTGGAATTGAAATTTCTTCTCCACGTAGGCACGGCAGCGCACGACGGAGTTATAATTGAACCTTATTGGAATTGAAATATAGGTATGCATTTCGAGTTCGTTTCGTTTCCTGGTTATAATTGAACCTTATTGGAATTGAAATTGCCTTTTATTGGTGGTAATGTCAATGTCAATTCTGGTTATAATTGAACCTTATTGGAATTGAAATAT
>NZ_KV817574.1:10325-11007 GCF_001814685.1 Prevotella sp. HMSC077E09
CGTTATAATTGAACCTTATTGGAATTGAAATTGAAAGGTGCGATACAATTATGATTATAACCTATGGTTATAATTGAACCTTATTGGAATTGAAATATGTTTATGGACCATTTCAGGAGCCTTAAGCAGGGTTATAATTGAACCTTATTGGAATTGAAATATATCTGAAGCAGCACATTTGAAAGCCCGACCTTGTTATAATTGAACCTTATTGGAATTGAAATCCAGGAACACCAGCAGCTGCAGGAGAAATCAACTGGTTATAATTGAACCTTATTGGAATTGAAATAGGAGATAAAGTCCCCATTGTCTCTCGATGTATTGAAGTTATAATTGAACCTTATTGGAATTGAAATAAGGGTTCAGTTGAGTTGTCGCAAGTTGAGAGGAATGTTATAATTGAACCTTATTGGAATTGAAATTGACAGAGTATCACACACGGATTGAACGCAAACCCTAGTTATAATTGAACCTTATTGGAATTGAAATACGAGATTGTACATGACAACCAGGGCGGACATAAGTTATAATTGAACCTTATTGGAATTGAAATGAACATCTCGGCAACTGGGGTTCGATTCCCCTCCGGTTATAATTGAACCTTATTGGAATTGAAATTGCGTAGAGCGTGTAATTCCCCTCTCCGCCACCGGTTATAATTGAACCTTATTGGAATTGAAAT
>NZ_KV817574.1:11107-11497 GCF_001814685.1 Prevotella sp. HMSC077E09
CAACCTTTCAGCTCAGCAGGGCAGCGACTTGGAGTTATAATTGAACCTTATTGGAATTGAAATTCGACGGTTTGATAGAGAGTGTGAACAAGTCAAAGGGTTATAATTGAACCTTATTGGAATTGAAATGAATTAATCTGTCCTAACATCATATAAGGGTTCAAGTTATAATTGAACCTTATTGGAATTGAAATTGCCGTGAAGCTGCGGGCGATAAAGCGTAAAAAGGTTATAATTGAACCTTATTGGAATTGAAATCTATGTTGACGGATTCCAGTGGAGCTTCCGCTATCGTTATAATTGAACCTTATTGGAATTGAAATGCTAAGGTTGCGCACCATCGCAGAGCTTCGATGAAGTTATAATTGAACCTTATTGGAATTGAAATTG
>NZ_KV817574.1:11597-12608 GCF_001814685.1 Prevotella sp. HMSC077E09
AGTTATAATTGAACCTTATTGGAATTGAAATTGTAGGGACACAGGCCGAACAGAAGAAGTATATCGGGTTATAATTGAACCTTATTGGAATTGAAATGGAGCAGATAAGGAAACGCTTGTGGAGCAATATAGTTATAATTGAACCTTATTGGAATTGAAATGGAGCCTTTAACTGCTCATCCCAAGTCAAATGCATGTTATAATTGAACCTTATTGGAATTGAAATTAACATGACAACGAAAATTCAAGTAAACAGCTTGAGTTATAATTGAACCTTATTGGAATTGAAATAACAGTGGAACACCGTTTACACAGACAAACAGCCCGTTATAATTGAACCTTATTGGAATTGAAATAAAGTACAAAAAAGGGGCGAGAAACAAGAATGTTTGTTATAATTGAACCTTATTGGAATTGAAATTAGGCTACGACTTTATGGCGGTGGCGAACAATGACGTTATAATTGAACCTTATTGGAATTGAAATTCTTTAACAACGTCTGTATCGCCTAACTCTTTTAGTTATAATTGAACCTTATTGGAATTGAAATTGTGAAGCGACGAGAGGGTACTGTTCCTATATATGGTTATAATTGAACCTTATTGGAATTGAAATGAAGACATAGGACCCATAAAAAAGGGAGCCGTGAACAGTTATAATTGAACCTTATTGGAATTGAAATAAATTCAGAAACTTCTTGCCCTCGGACTTACACGCGTTATAATTGAACCTTATTGGAATTGAAATTCAAGAACCGAAACATTATGAGATGGCGCAAAAGTGTTATAATTGAACCTTATTGGAATTGAAATCAAGGTGAACCTTGAAGCCTACGCACGCCATCGCACGTTATAATTGAACCTTATTGGAATTGAAATTGTGGACGTGAAGTCCGCAGGAGTCGTTTACCTTTGTTATAATTGAACCTTATTGGAATTGAAATGAATAACAAACGGCTGGACGGAGTATCCTTCACGCTGTTATAATTGAACCTTATTGGAATTGAAATAT
>NZ_KV817574.1:12708-12934 GCF_001814685.1 Prevotella sp. HMSC077E09
TGTTATAATTGAACCTTATTGGAATTGAAATATGGTCGGCGTGGTCGGTGTGATTGTAGCCTTCTAGTTATAATTGAACCTTATTGGAATTGAAATTGATTTCACTGTACTCGCTGTCGAACTTATCCTCGTTATAATTGAACCTTATTGGAATTGAAATAGCCGTGACAGCTGGAAGATACACGGATATGGGCGTTATAATTGAACCTTATTGGAATTGAAATTG
>NZ_KV817574.1:13034-13523 GCF_001814685.1 Prevotella sp. HMSC077E09
AGGTTATAATTGAACCTTATTGGAATTGAAATTGCTTAACAAGACTATTAATCTCAGCCTCATTCTTGTTATAATTGAACCTTATTGGAATTGAAATAGAACAGCGTCCAACTCCTTACGGACAATATCCAGGTTATAATTGAACCTTATTGGAATTGAAATGGAACAAAAGAGTTCGCATCAACAACAGCAACACTGTTATAATTGAACCTTATTGGAATTGAAATTAACATTACGCAATTGAGCAGCCGAAACAACAGAATGTTATAATTGAACCTTATTGGAATTGAAATTTAGAAAATTATAATTAAAAATTTAGTATAAAACTGTTATAATTGAACCTTATTGGAATTGAAATATTCAATTTCATTCTCATAACCTCGAGAAACAATCGTTATAATTGAACCTTATTGGAATTGAAATAAATGATGAGTATCTTTATAATACGCAGTTTGAAGGTTATAATTGAACCTTATTGGAATTGAAATT
>NZ_KV817574.1:13623-14370 GCF_001814685.1 Prevotella sp. HMSC077E09
GTTATAATTGAACCTTATTGGAATTGAAATTATAGAGGGCATCGAAGATAAGGAACTATGGAAAGTTATAATTGAACCTTATTGGAATTGAAATGAATTGCTGCCAGCTCAATCTGTTGTCATCACTCAGTTATAATTGAACCTTATTGGAATTGAAATCTCAATCGCACACCCTCTAAAGTGTAGGTGTGTGGTTATAATTGAACCTTATTGGAATTGAAATCAAAAAAAGTGAAAGCTATTCATTGTCCCTATTCAGTTATAATTGAACCTTATTGGAATTGAAATACCTGTGACCTCGTAGTACAGTTCTTCGATAGTCTGTTATAATTGAACCTTATTGGAATTGAAATATGATTGTGACAAAGGCAAAAGAGGAAGGGTTGACGGTTATAATTGAACCTTATTGGAATTGAAATAATGCGAGTGCAATAAGTCGCGTGTCGAGGTAGTTCGTTATAATTGAACCTTATTGGAATTGAAATCGACAGGCGAGAATCAGCTTGTAATGGTAATGGGTGTTATAATTGAACCTTATTGGAATTGAAATTTAAATATTCAGAATGCGACGATAGCTGCTTTAGGTTATAATTGAACCTTATTGGAATTGAAATCTGAATATTCAGAATGCGACGATAGCTGCTTTAGCAGTTATAATTGAACCTTATTGGAATTGAAATGGCTATTTAGGCAGGAAGAAAGGATCTGAACGCTTTAGTTATAATTGAACCTTATTGGAATTGAAAT
>NZ_KV817574.1:14470-15024 GCF_001814685.1 Prevotella sp. HMSC077E09
TTAGTTATAATTGAACCTTATTGGAATTGAAATTTCGACAATGAGGTTTCTAAGTTCAAATCGAACTTGTTATAATTGAACCTTATTGGAATTGAAATCTGCGTTGATACCAGTCAAGCATAAAGGAACCTTTCTCGTTATAATTGAACCTTATTGGAATTGAAATTATACCCACTCGTTGTAGTAAGACTTTCCTCTAAGTTATAATTGAACCTTATTGGAATTGAAATAAATAGCCCGGAGATGTCTGCAGGTAGAACCTGAGTTATAATTGAACCTTATTGGAATTGAAATCCTTTATAATGACTATGTTGCACGCTGGGGCTACGTTATAATTGAACCTTATTGGAATTGAAATACATTATGCGGCTGTGGGTGGCTTCGGACGAAAGGTTATAATTGAACCTTATTGGAATTGAAATCATTTTGTGAGCATGTAAACCGTGTGCTCTGTATTTGTTATAATTGAACCTTATTGGAATTGAAATTTTATGCGCTTACGTTACAACGTAACGGGGTCGCGTTATAATTGAACCTTATTGGAATTGAAATTG
>NZ_KV817574.1:15124-15683 GCF_001814685.1 Prevotella sp. HMSC077E09
AAGTTATAATTGAACCTTATTGGAATTGAAATGAGAATTCTACTATTCATCATTTTGTCATGCGTCGGTTATAATTGAACCTTATTGGAATTGAAATCGCGAAATCGAGTGCATGTCGGATTGCAGCAACCGGTTATAATTGAACCTTATTGGAATTGAAATTTGTCAAGAAAGTAGCTGCGCTTGCTGTCATACCAGTTATAATTGAACCTTATTGGAATTGAAATTGGCAATACCGGCAGCAAGTGGGGCAAGAACCTGGTTGTTATAATTGAACCTTATTGGAATTGAAATCGTGCATAGGACCACGCAACCCTACAACGGCGAGTGTTATAATTGAACCTTATTGGAATTGAAATTCTATTTGTAAGTGGAAAATTTGTAAGACACCCTGGTTATAATTGAACCTTATTGGAATTGAAATCGCATAAATAGCCGTCATCATATTACACCCTATATCAGTTATAATTGAACCTTATTGGAATTGAAATCGACGTCGCTCATTGTCCACTTTCATTGTTTATAAAGGTTATAATTGAACCTTATTGGAATTGAAATT
>NZ_KV817574.1:15783-16466 GCF_001814685.1 Prevotella sp. HMSC077E09
TTATAATTGAACCTTATTGGAATTGAAATTGATTAAGTGCCTGCTGTCCACAGGCACACTTTGGTTATAATTGAACCTTATTGGAATTGAAATTAACTGCCCCAGCATCGTTTCGCTCATTTTGATAGGTTATAATTGAACCTTATTGGAATTGAAATAGGGCATGAATATCCACTTTTTCTCGCGCAGGTCGTTATAATTGAACCTTATTGGAATTGAAATGGGTATCAGCGTAACTATCAAGAAGGAGAAGAGAGTTATAATTGAACCTTATTGGAATTGAAATAATAGCCTGCACAGAGTGTAGCTACAAAAGACACGTTATAATTGAACCTTATTGGAATTGAAATCAGGAAAGGGGTGATATGTCTTTGTCTTATCTGATGTTATAATTGAACCTTATTGGAATTGAAATCCCGATAATCTTAATTAATAACGCTTAAAAGTATGTATGTTATAATTGAACCTTATTGGAATTGAAATGCCTGCTGCTGTCCCTGTGGCATGGTCATCAACACAGTTATAATTGAACCTTATTGGAATTGAAATTGTTTAGAGATCTTTTACGGTGTTAAACATTTCACGTTATAATTGAACCTTATTGGAATTGAAATAAGTCAGAAGTTTAGAATAATGCTTACCCCCGACAGTTATAATTGAACCTTATTGGAATTGAAATTTCT
>NZ_KV817574.1:16566-19466 GCF_001814685.1 Prevotella sp. HMSC077E09
TTATAATTGAACCTTATTGGAATTGAAATTTCTTAGAAACGAAAGCAGCGGTGCACTGTTTCAAGGTTATAATTGAACCTTATTGGAATTGAAATTGTCGTAAAGTCTTTCCCACGTCTCATCGTCAACAGTTATAATTGAACCTTATTGGAATTGAAACCGCAGATTGGTTCAAGTAGTGATTACGCGAACGATGTCATTATTGAACCGCATCGGATTTTGGGCGTAATAGACATTCGGGAGGTTATTTACCTGCCAAACATCTATTACCCCAGCCGGTTTATTCCCAATATTCCTTATCAGTCTTGATGTCAAGCCAACCGGGAATGCCATTTTTGGTGATGTGATAAAAAGAACGGGTGGTTTGTTTTATCTCGTCATAGACGGGGGCTTTGTCACGGGGGAAGATCCCTACTTTATTATCTTTGTAGAAATAAATCAGACCATCGGACTGCATGATGATAGAGTCGTTGTCTATTGGAAAGATTATTTTTCCCGTGACTTTAACGGTTGGGTAAATCTCTGTTTTCTCATCCCAATCATATACACGTTTGGTTATCAACTTCGGTTTCACATTCTTCGGCTGCTTATATTCATAGGCCACGATGCCGAATTTCCCTTTTCTGCCTACTCTTATCCATTCCGGGTGCATGTCAATCTCGCCGATAATCCAGCTGTTTCCAGTGCGGTGAAATGATTTCTGGCCATCAAGGAATGCCACAGAGTCTGTTGGTAAAAGGTCAGAAAGCCAATAGCGTTCATCTTTATCTATTGGTGTTCCGGGGCCGTTGGTGTAGATTTGCAGTTGATAGCAGCCTTTCTTTTTGAGGATGGTATGTTCCCAGTGAGGCACCGTTCCGCATAGTCCAATCCTCCTCTTGTCTGGACTTCCAATATCTTCTCCCATTTCATCATAGTAGACGGCTCCCTTTTCGTTCAACACTTCGATGCATCCAACCTGAGTGTCTGCAACTTCTTTTACCACCTTTGGCTTTCCTATATTTAGTTTGTCAAGGTAGAGATTGAAAACATCAAACTCGTTTCCTCGCTGTGCAATGATAAAGCGGCTGTCGTATTTGATAGAGTCATACTCTTCTTTCAGCACATTCTGGCCAAGCTGATCCAATAGTATGTATTTTCCAGTCTCGGTCTGTTGGACACCATAGTGCCTTTTTATGTTGAAATACTGAAAGTCATATGGCTTGGAACCGTTATATTTTTCCCCGGCATCTTCTATCTCTACGGGCTTAAGTCGGTCAAGGGTACTATATATTATCCCACCTTCCGGATTAGGAAATATCATATATGGAATGTAACGGTCGTAGAGCAGGAATATCCGCTTGCCTCCTTTGATTTCCAAAACTAATGGTATTAGCTGTTTCGTATTCGTGGAGCGCCAGGTTACAACCGAGTCGGGAATATCGCTTGATAAGGTGGAGTAGTTATATACATGCTTTCCATCTTCATAAACAAGCTGCTGCATGATGGCAAGTTCCGGTCTTAAAAACTTCAGCACATACGTAGACTTCCTACCTTCCCGCTTCCATTTCCCGTTGTCGTTGACGGTGAAAGCCTTGCCAATATATGAGTTAAAATCTGCTGTATGCAGGTCTTTAGCCTCAATAAATTTTTCTTGAGAATCATCGATGTCTTTTCTGTTCAGGGTGTCTTCATGTGAATTTAGCTTCCATTTTATCGGGTTCATGTTCGACGATTTATCCAATATTGTCTCTTTGCTTTTTAATTCTAAGCTTTTTCGGCTATACTGGTCGGGGCCAATCTTGGTGTAGACGTCAATGTTATAGCCTGCGCCATTAAAACTGATGGCATCGACATCGGGCAGTGAGAGACATTGTTGCGCATGCATACTTGTTGCATGGTAACAGCAGAGAAGCAAGAGAACGAATAGCTTTTTCATAAGTGTTCATTATTGGTTTTGTGAACAAAGATAAGGATTTCAATGGGGAAATGCTAATTTTTTGAAAGGAAAAATGAAGAAAATAAGAATAGGAGTAGTGTTAGAAAAGACAGAAATACTGGTTTTGATAACGGATTTTCCTGCCTTGTTTTCTTGCATATATCAGGAAAAATTGCGAATATTGCAGCGTGAATTGCGATGCCCTGTATAGGAAGGTAACGCAAAGGGAAACAGAATTCATGATAAGATATCATATCAGACGCATTTGGAATTGGTTGCACCGCATGGGGTATTCGCGCGGTTTTGGGGTTCAGTCTCCGTCGGCATATAGCTTCATCCGCTATGTGTTGAATGAGCATTATCCCTATTATGCCTATGCACCACTGTGTGAGAAGCATAAGGCGGAGAGTCACGCCACGAAGAAGAAAGGACGTTTGTATTTTCGTTTGGCCAATTTTGCACAGGCAACGTGCTGGTATGACTATCTTTCTGAGACCGAAGCTTATGCCGACTACGTGTGCGCGGGCTGCCAGTCTACGGTTTTCAAGCCTATTGATGCCACTGCCATTCCGCAGCATTTCCGCATTGCCCGCCTCTCTATGAAAGGTGATTATAAGGCAGTCTATGAAGCTCTTTCTGCTGTGGCAACAGCCGATTCCATTCTGATTTTAGAGGGAATCTACGACAATAGAGACACAAAGGCTTTTTGGAAGCAGGTGGTAGAGCGTGTGGAAGCAGTCACCACTTATGACCTCTATTCCTGTGGCATTGTGCTTTTTGACACTTCTAAGTTCAAGCATCATTATATCGTTAATTTCTGATTAAGCCTTTGCTCGTTATATTTTCTTGCCACGGTCGTGCGTTCTGAAAGGCTGTTTGACGTTGGCCAATGGCGTGTTAAATAGGGTGGGGACTCTAACCGGGTTGCGGTATTGGAGGAAAAAGGGGACCTCCCCCGACCCCTCCCAAGGAGGGGAGCACG
>NZ_KV817574.1:19566-110630 GCF_001814685.1 Prevotella sp. HMSC077E09
ATGGAAACCTCCCCCAGCCCCTCCCAAGGAGGGGGGCACGAGCTTGGAGCATCTTCTTAGGAAACAAATGGAAACCTCCCCCAGCCCCTCCCAAGGAGGGGAGCACGAGCTTAGAGCGTCTTCTTAGGAAACGAAATGAATTTGTTTGTATACCAACGGCTTTTATATCTTCTAAGATTTTCTTTGATATTCTTGGATGTCACCTGTGACGAGGCATCCTACACTGCAAGTAGGAAGACTCCTAACCGCTTCGCGGTATATCTCAGAATATTTGAAAATATCGAATAAAATGAATTCGTTTGTATGCTAACATCCTTTATATCTTCTAAGATTTTCTTTGATATTCTTAGATGTCACCTGCGAGGAGGAATCCTACACTGCAAGTAGGAAAGCTCCTAACCGCTTCGCGGTATATCTCAGAAAATTTGAGAATATAGGATAAAATGAATTCGTTTGTATGCTAATATCCTTTATATCTTCTAAGATTTTCTGTGATATTCTCAGATGTCGCTTGCGACGAGGAGGCCTACACTGCAAGTAGGAAGACTCCTAACCGCTTCGCGGTATATCTCAGAATATTTGAGAATATCGAATAAAATGAATTTGTTTGTATGCTAACGACCTTTATATCTTCTAAGATTTTCTGTGATATTCTTAGATGTCGCTTGCGACGAGGAGGCCTACACTGCAAGTAGGAAAGCTCCTAACCGCTTCGCGGTATATCTCAGAAAATTTGAGAATATCGAATAAAATGAATTTGTTTGTATGCTAACAGCCTTTATGTCTTCTAAGATTTTCTGTGATATTCTCGGATGTCGCTTGCGACAAGGCGGCCTAAACTTCAAGGGGAAAGTCTCCTATCTGCTTTTCTCTATATCTCTGAATATTTGAGGACGCCTGCAAATATCCATATTGTTTATTCTGTCTGCACCTGATATTTTCTGAGATTTTCGCACTCCTGCCGTGTAACTCCATGCAGTTTGCGCTGTAACTTGACGCAAAATAGGCGGTAATCTGCGTCAAAACACACGATGATTTGACGCAGATTGCATGGTGGTTTGACGCAAATTGCAAACTGTTTCAATATGGACTTACCACTTCGTTTGCCTTTCGTTAGGTAACCGTTTGTTTATCAGTACATTGCGAGTGTTTGGAAGGCGAGTTTTATTTGTGCCGATATTATGACCGTTTGCTTATGTCCGCACTGCTCATGAAAATAAGGGTTACATGGCTTAAAAACGGGGAGTGACAGTATTCTGAACAGACCTTGTTTTAATCTTTATTGACGATTGAATTGAAAAAACTTTCATCTTTTCTTGTGAATAAGATTTATTTTGCTATTTTTGCACGCAAAATTGTGAATAAACTAAAAAGATAAGACGATGTATTGGACACTTGAATTAGCTTCAAAATTGGAAGATGCACCTTGGCCTGCAACAAAAGACGAACTGATAGACTATGCTGTTCGTTCAGGTGCGCCACTTGAAGTGCTTGAAAATTTGCAGGAGATAGAAGACGAAGGCGATGTTTATGAAAGCATCGAGGATATATGGCCGGATTATCCTTCAAAGGATGATTTCCTGTGGAATGACGATGAATATTAAGTCGTCTGCACTTTGAAATACAGAAGGTCGCTCTGAACAAGGGCGGCCTTTTTGTGTTTGAATAGGTTGTTGAGGGGTTAGCTGATAAATTGGAAGGGGCAAAACAGCAACCGATAGTGGGTTGACCGTGTTGTGGTTTCGTTTTATGGATAGGCTTCATGAGTACAGAGCACCTGACTCTTTGATATTTTTACTACAATATTTCGCAAGAAAAGGCGTTATATAATCGTGCAGAAACAGATTAAAATCATAATGGCAATGGTGCTGATGCAGGTCGCAATGTCGGCCAAAGCACAGTATGATGCAGCTTTCAGTCATTATTTTGACATGGAGACCTCGTTCAATCCGGCTGCTGCCGGCAAGGAGAGCAGACTCAATGTCAACCTTGCCTATGCGCTCAATTTTACCGGTTTTGAGCATAATCCGCGCACGATGTATGCCGCTGCCGACATGCCTTTCTATCTGATGAGAAGCTATCATGGGGTTGGTTTGCAGTTCTTGAACGAGAGAATCGGCCTTTTCACCCATCAGAAATTAGCGTTGCAATATGCCCATCAGCTGAAGTTGGTGGGTGGAAAGCTGCGTGCAGGCCTGCAATTGGCATTGCTCAATGAAGGTTTCGACGGTTCGAAAGTTGATCCAGGGACCACTGGTGACCCTGCCTTTGCCACTACAGATATCAATGGAAATGGGTTGGATCTTAGTGCCGGACTCTATTACATGCGCGGTATGTGGTATGTAGGCGCGTCGGTTCAGCATTTGAATGGGCCGACAATTCGCATGGGTGATGTCAAAGAACTCAAGATTGATCCTACTTATTATTTGACCGGTGGATACAATATTAAGCTGAGAAATCCGTTCTTGAAAATAAAGCCTTCAGTGCTGTTGCGCACAGACGGCAAGGCCTATCGCGCCGATGTAACTGGTCGTTTGGTCTATACGCACGAAGGAAAAATGCTCTATGGCGGCATCAGTTATAGTCCCACAAATTCCGTTACTGCCCTCATTGGCGGTACCTTTCATGGCATAGTGTTGGGCTACAGCTATGAAGCCTACACCTCCGGACTTAGCTTTGGCAACGGAAGTCATGAGCTTTTCGTGGGCTATCAGATGGATGTCAACCTTGCTAAAAAGGGCAGAAACAAACATCAAAGTGTTCGCATTTTATAACAACTGACAATGAAATACAAAATAACAATAGGGATTTGCACGCTGTTGGCAAGCTTCACGATGTCGGCTTGCTTCAGTGGTAAGACCATGTCAATGGCTGGCCGAGGCGGTGAAGTCGTTGGGGTTGGTGGTGGAAAAGCCTTTTCAGAGCCTGCTCCTTACGGCATGGTGAGAGTTGATCGCGGTTTCCTGCACATGGGACTTGACAAGCAAGACTCGCTTTGGGGCAAGAAAATGCCTGTGAAAGACATTTCGGTTGACGGCTTCTGGATGGATGAAACCGAGGTCACGAACTCCAAATACAAGCAGTTTGTGATGTGGGTGCGCGACAGTATTCTGCGCACACGTCTGGCCGATCCAGCCTATGCAGGCGACGAAAGCTATATGATTACCGAAGACAAGAATGGAGATGCCATTACGCCTCGCATCAACTGGAAGAAGCCTTTGCCGCGTAAACCGAACGAAGATGAGCAGCGTGCCATTGAAAGTCTTTATGTAATCAATCCTGTTACAGGCGAAAAACTTCTTGATTGGCGCCAGATGAACTATCGTTATGAGATTTATGACTACACGGCTGCAGCTCTTCGACGCAATCGGATGAACCCTGCTGAACGTTCGTTCAACACGGATATTATCATGGATGACGATGAACCTGTGATGATTTCAAAGGATACCGCCTTTGTTGATGACGAGGGACGGATTGTCCGTCAGACGATTGATCGCCGGCGAACAGGCCCTTGGGACTTCCTCAATACGTATATCGTGAACATCTATCCCGATACAACCTGTTGGGTGAACGACTTCAAGAACTCCGACAACGAGATGTATCTGCGCAACTATTTCAGTAATCCTGCCTATAATGATTACCCTGTTGTGGGGGTCACTTGGGAGCAGGCGAATGCCTTTTGTGCATGGCGTACCGAGTATTTGCTGAAGGGATTGGGTGCTGAAGCACGCTATGTGCAGCGTTATCGGCTGCCCACTGAGGCCGAATGGGAATATGCTGCACGTGGCAAGAACGGTAATGAATTTCCCTGGGAAAACAAGGATATGAAGAATGGTAATGGCTGTTTCTATGCTAACTTCAAGCCCGATCGCGGTAATTACACCGAAGACGGCAACCTCATTACAAACAAGGTGGGCATCTATGGTGCCAATTCCAACGGGCTTTTCGACATGGCCGGCAACGTAGCTGAGTGGACAAGCACGGCTTATACAGAGTCGGGCGTAGATGCAATGAACGACCTTAACCCGCAACTTTCCTATAATGCCGCCAAAGAAGACCCCTATGCGCTGAAGAAAAAGAGTGTGCGCGGTGGCTCATGGAAAGACCCCGAAAGTCTCATTCGCTCGGCATGGCGCTCTTGGGAATATCAGAATCATCCACGTTCATACATTGGCTTCCGCTGTGTTCGCAGCCTCGCCAATACGACAAGCAGTAACAAAAGCAAGAAAAAATGACAAGATACAGTAAACTGAATATCGTCTATCGTCTGCAGAAGTGGATGGATAGCGTGCCTGGTCAAACGTTCCTTAACTATGCATATAGCTGGGGAGCAGCCATCGTTGTGCTTGGTGCTTTGTTCAAGTTAGTGCATGTTGAGGGTGCCGACTTCTGGTTAATCCTTGGTATGGGCACAGAGGTTGTTGTGTTCTTCCTGTCGGCTTTCGACCGTCCTTTCGACAAAACGACCGACGGAATGGAACTTCCTACGCATGTAACCGAGGAGTATCTTGCCCGCAAAGATGAGGATATATCCCCTGCAGCGCCTGTTGTTACAGCGTCTGTACAGGCAAAACCTGCCCCGGCTCCTGTCATTACAGCAGCTGAAACCGTTGCAGCCACGGCCCAGGTTGCCCAGGTAAGTCTGACGACGGCCGACCCGGAAATGGCCGAAGCACAGCAGAACTATGTGGATGAACTGAAGAAACTCACAGAAGTTTTAGGAAAGGTAGGCGAACAGAGCACACGTCTTACGCGCGATAGTGAGGAAATGGAAAACCTCAACCGCACGCTGACAGGCATCACTAAGGTGTATGAAATGCAGCTGAAGAGTGCCAGTCAGCAGATTGGGACTATCGACCAAATCAACGAGCAGAGTCGTCTGCTGGCCCGACATATCGAACAACTCAACGCTATCTATGCCCGCATGATAGAAGCAATGACTACCAACATGCGTGCAGCAGCACCAAATCAAACTCCACAACCATAATGGCTATTAAGAAAAGACTGATATCTCCGCGCCAGAAGATGATCAACTTGATGTATATTGTCTTGTTGGCCATGCTTGCACTCAACATCTCAACCGAGGTGTTGGACGGCTTTTCAATTGTGGAGGACAGTCTGAATCGCACCACGGGTAACGCTACCCAAGAGAACGTTGCACTTTATCGGGACTTCGAAATGCAGATGAAGCAGAACCCGGAGAAAGTGAAAGCATGGTTTGAAAAGGCCACTTCGGTGAAGCTGATGAGTGATTCGCTCTATGATTTTGCCCAACAACTCAAGGTGGCTATCGTCAAAAAAGCCGATGGAAAGAATGGAGATGTCTATAATATAGAGAACAAAGATAACCTCGATGCAGCCAGTGAAGTAATGCTTGCACCGTTGACAGGGCAGGGGAAAAGCCTCTTTCAGCGTGTCAACAACTATCGTGAGCGCATTCTGAAAATGGTTGATGACCCTCATCAGAAGCGTATCATAGCCGATAATCTCTCGACTTCTGTGCCACGTAAAGCCCGTCTTCAAGGTAAGAACTGGCAGGAGTATATGTTTGAGAATATGCCGGTAGCAGCTGCCGTTACACTGCTTTCAAAGCTTCAGAGCGATGTACGCTATGCCGAAGGTGAGGTGCTTCACACGTTAGTTTCCAACATTGACGTGAAAGATATCCGTGTGAATAAGCTCAGTGCCTACGTGATACCTGAGAAAACGGTACTCTATCCAGGCGAGCGTTTCAATGCAAACATCGTCATGGCTGCCGTAGATACAACGCTGCAACCACAGATTTTCGTCAACGGACAGCGTGTCATGGCGCGTAATGGGCAGTATGGTTTCACGGCATCGGGGGTCGGTGAGCATAGCATAAGCGGTTATATTCTGATGCAAAATCGCAAGGGCGACATCATTCGTCGCAACTTCTTGCAGAAGTATAGCGTTATTCCTGCACCGAATAGTGCCACGGTTGCAGCCGACATGATGAACGTGTTGTATGCCGGTTATCCTAATCCGATGAGCGTCAGTGTGCCAGGTGTGCCTGCCAATGCTGTCTCGGTGTCGATGAGTGGAGGCTCAATGACTGCTAAAGGCAATGGACATTTCGTTGCTGTTCCTGCTGCTGTGGGCAAGGATGTGACCATTCACGTCACCGCACGCGACAAGGGACAGGTGAGAACCCTGCCTCCGTTTGTGTTCCATGTGCGTAAGTTGCCCGACCCAACAGCTTATATCGCTCTCGGCACTAACCGCTTCAAGGGTGGTGGAATGAGTAAGGCGGCACTGATGGGAGCATCGGGTATCAATGCAGCTATTGACGACGGACTGCTTGATATTCCTTTCCGGGTGTTGAGTTTTGAAACCGTTTTCTTCGATAATATGGGCAATGCAGTTCCCGTGGCATCGGCCGGAGCAAACTTCTCTGACCGCCAACGCGAAACATTCCGCGCCCTTTCACGCAATCGGAGGTTCTATATCAGTCATGTCAAGGCCATTGGTCCTGATGGGATTACCCGCACTTTGACGGGCGCTTTGGAAGTAATTGTAAGATAATGATGAATATGAAAAGATTATATGTAGTGCTGTTGGTGGGCGCCTTTTCCTTGAATGGCATGGCACAATCACCGCTCCGAAAGGCTGAGGCAGCTGCCAAGATGAAGAAAAGCAACGCCAATAATCTGACAATGCGTGCTAAACTCATGTATCCCACGCAGCAGACGATGAACGAGGATGTTGTGTGGCGGCGCGATGTTTACCGCGAACTCAACCTTAACGACAATGCCAATGGCGGACTCTACTATCCTGTTGAGCCCACCGACGGACGCATGAACCTCTTCACGTTGTTGTTCAAACTCATGATGGCAGGTCCAAACCATGGCGGTATCAACGTCTATCAGTATCGCCTTGACGGTAATGAGAAGTTCACGGATGATGCAAAAGTGAAGCCATTGACATTCCTTGACGACCATCATATCTTCTATGAACGCACCGATCGTGGCGTGCATATAGATAACAGCGACATTCCTTCGGCCGAGGTAAAAGCCTATTATCTGAAAGAAAGTTCCTATTTCGACCAGGCCACAGGAACTTTCCATACGAAGGTTCTGGCCCTTTGTCCCGTCATGGAACGACAGGATGATTTCGGCGAAGGAACAACGAAATATCCTCTGTTCTGGGTGAAATATGACGATATTGCATCAGCACTTGCCAAGCAGACGGTTATGACAAGCAACCTGAACAATGCTGCCGTGATGAGTCTTGACGATTTCTTCACGATGAATGTCTATAAGGGAAAGATCTACAAGACGACCAATATGCAAGGGCAGACCTTGGCACAATATTGCAAGACCGACAGTGCATTGAGCAAGGAACAGCGCCGGATTGAAAGGGAAATTGCTTCATTTGAAAAGAATATATGGGGCGACCAAGTACGTAAGGACTCGCTTGACAGCATTTCAAAACTCAGTGGCAAACAGCTTAAGACGATGCGTGCGGCCAATCGTCGCGCATCGAAAAGCACTACACCGAGTGTTCGCAGCAACCGCCGTGCAAGTTCAGGCGGCAGTTCTTCTTCGGGAGGACAGGCCCGTGTTACAGTGCGCAGGCAGCGTCATTGAAAGTAGGAACCGTTTACTTATATAAATTTAGAGAGTATGAAAAAATCAATGATGTTATTCGTTTTGGCTTTTGTGACTTTGTTTGCAACGGAGTCAAAGGCCCAGATTAATTTTGGTGTGAAGGGCGGTTTGAATGTAACCAGAATGTCTTTCGATGAATCTCTGATCAAGGAAGACAATCGGTGTGGTTTTTTCTTCGGCCCTTCGGTGAAGTTTACCCTGCCTGTTATAGGTCTCGGTATGGATGTTTCAGCCCTCTACGACCAGCGTGAAGCAAAGATAGAAGGTGGAAATGAGAACCTGAAACAGCAGCAGATTGTTGTTCCTGTCAATGCCCGTTACGGCTTTGGACTTGGTGATGCGGCGAGCATTTACTTCTTTGCAGGCCCTCAGTTCGGTTTCAATGTGGGCAGTAAGGACTTGAATGCCATTAAAGGTGTTGCCGACTGGAAATTGAAGACGTCAAACTTCAGTGTCAATCTTGGCTTTGGTTTGATGCTCGTTAAGCATCTCCAGATCAGTGCCAACTATAATATTGCCTGTGGAAAGACGGGAGAAATGACATTCAATAAGGCTGCTGACAACACTTGGAAGACTTTGGCCGGCAAGACAAAAGACGGTCGTGCCAATGCTTGGCAGGTTGGTTTGACCTATTATTTCTAAGAAGACCGTAGCTTGCTGACAGCCGGTTAACGGCAAAGGAATAGCAAAGCAATCGTAAAGATAATAACACTACAGGTGCTGTTTGTGTCCTGTAGTGTTATTTTTTTTGTAAACTTTATGTCTTGTTTTTAACACTTGGTAGTTTAATCAATCGTCAATAAACTGCAAGAAGAAAGAAGACAATGCATATTTGAAAGCAAGAAAGAATGCTTTTCAAATGAGCGAACCCCATAAAATCATTTGTATCTGTTTTTCAAAGTCACACTGATTTTATTTCATTATCTGCAGGTATAAAAAGCTTCAAAACATAAAATATTAACAAAAACACTTATAATATAAACCCCGAAAGCTGTGAAATAGCTTTCGGGGCTCGTATCATATTCTGACACTTCCTATCAGAAAATAAGTACTCACGATGCATACAAGATAGCAACAATCCATGTAAAGAATAAACCTATTGTGTGCATCGCCATGGATTTCTGCCACCTTAATCGTCCCAAGGGGAGTAATGTGGGAGTTCTGAAGGCCCAAGAAAAGGATTTTCCTTTGCACCTACCTTGTCGTTATCTGGGTCAAACTCTTCATTTGATACACCTGGACTGGCGGTCATCATCAGACTTTCCATTGGGAGAATATGGTTCTCTATTGCCGGTACTATATATTTCTTTTTCTTCATAACTAATTCCTTTCTTATTTAATGATAACTTTCTTTCCTCCGTGAATATATACTCCGTGCTGTGGCTTTTCTATACGCTGACCATTCAGATTATAGTAAGCATTGTCGGAATCTGTCGCAGAAGAAGATGTATCAATTGTATCGATACCGGTGGTTGAAGAATTGTCATCTGTGAAAGAGAACATCACTTTAGCACCTGCAGGAACTCCTGTTATCTCTGCATAAGCCTTGTGTATAGGCATCTCAAATGTTGGAGATGGAGCTTTCATAAAGACACCTTTGTTAGCAGAAACAACGTAAAATGGATTAGATCCCTTTGTAACAGTTTGCTCATTGACTGTAACAGCTTTCATCATGTTATTGCTGATAGTATACTTGTGATCGTCTTTTTCACCAATGGTATAGAAGAAACCAGAAGGAGTACTATCAACGTCAAGCACCTTCAGAAGCACACCAGTCTCGGCAGGAACATAGCCATATTCACCCGTAGGGCCACCCTTTTCATCTACACTTACCATGCGGACTTTGTATTTAGATGTACCATAATCACCAGGGCCTTGTGTGATACCTGAAACTGGGGCAACAAAAGCACCAATGTCACAGCTATGGTTTTCTTTCTTGTATTCGCTGAAATCTGTGTCGAACTCGCGTGAGAATGTTCCATACTTGTGTGTGATTTCTACACCTGGAACCTTGTATTCTATCTGGTCGACAAAGTTCTTGGAGCTTTCAACTTCATGGTGCTTTGTTTGATCGTAAACCATCTTATGCCATTCTCTTTTATAGGTATCCAGTGAAGTTTTCTTCACATAAATCTTTGTTGTAGAAGCAACTTCGTTGTAATCATCTCCTGTCTCATCCAACTCGAATCGAGTAGTACTCAGCATAGCTTTCGTTGGATTAGTAGCAAGGAGGAACACACGCTCAATCGTTGATGTATTGTCATTAATTTTGGTTTTGAACGCTTTTGCACCAATATACTCTATATTCTTCTTTACAACTACCTCGTGAACTGCATTGGTTGTATTTTGGAAAGCATAGTCACCAATCATGCTAACATCGTATGTAGTACCATTATGTGTAACCTTATCTGGTACGACAAAGGTGTAATCGGTCTTCTTGACATCAAGAAGGTCAACAGAGGTTGCTGATACAGGAAGATACTCCAAATTATCATTCTCAAAGGAGGTGTTTATGCTCTTGAAATGGCTATAGAAACTTTCTCCCTTGTATTTAGTAAGCAATTCTTTACGTACATAGATATCTATCTTGGTTGGCATATCAGTTGTTCCTGCCGTTCCATTATCAAAACTGCGCTTGTTATCCAACTGATTGATTTTAGCAGGCTCAATCATCTTATCACAAAGAAAGGTGATAGTGTTCAAATTCTTACACAAACTAAAAGCACGTTCACCAATTTCTTCAACTTTATTAGGGATAACAACATTCTCCAGACCTACGCAATCATAGAAAGCATAATCGCCAATCTTAGTAATAGAAGGTGGCAAGAGGGTGAAGTTCTTGTTAGCTTTTCCATGAGGGAAGAGAATAAGTTCCTTTTTATCATGAGACAAAAGGTAACCATCGACACTTGAGTACTTCGTATTATCCTTATTTACATTGATTGCAGTAAGATTCTCACAACGCTTAAATGCTTCCGAGCTAATATTATCCACATTCTTAGATAACGTTACAGTTGTGAGCGCAGAGCACTCATAAAAAGCCTCCTTTTCAAGCGTCTTTACACTGTTCGGTATTTTAATGGAAGTCAATCCGCAATCCGCAAGAGCTCCAGCTGCAATGGTTTGAATGACAGCATCATCTTTAAATGTTGCTGTTGTCATCTTTTTACAGCCGTTGAAAGCATTGGCACCAATAGTAGTCACCCCTTTAGGAAAATCAAAACTTTCTAATTGCTCCAAATTCTGGAAAGCTCCCGCTTCAATAGTATCAAGGGCACAAGTGCCTTGGAAATTAAAGTGCTTCAAGTTCTTTGTAAGCTGAAGTGCACCATTCTTAATTGTCCGTAGCTTAGAATCATTAGGCACATTGATGGTTTCCATGTCACTGCAGGCAATAAAAATCTTATCTAATGTCGTCAGAGCAGAAGGCAGCGTAATCTCTTTCAACTTGTAGTTCCAGCCAAATGCACCACCGTCAATCTTCGAACAATTCGATGGATTATTAAATGTAACCTTTTGCAACTTAGTGAATACGCTTAAAGCTTGTGTGTTGATATTCGTTACACTACTTGGTATTGTCAATTCCTGAATATTCTTATTACCTGCAAATGCGAGTTTCTCTATAACCTTAACAGTGGAAAGTATTGTGTACTTTCCATCAGGTATATCCTTTGCCGGAGGGAAGAAATAAACTCTTGTTTTATCTTTACTGTAGACAACACCATCTTCTACAACAAAGTTTACGCAGTCATTAGCAGCTTTGTATTCTTTGATTTTCGGACAGTTGGCAATTGCACCTGCAGTACCTTCTACCTGAAGGTCTTTAGGCAAAGTTACTGTTTCCAAATTTTGGCAACTGTAAATAGACGTGAGTCCAAGCTTTGTTACCTTATTCAAATCAATATTCCTCATATTTCTTGAAGCATCAATGGCACGCGGAGCAATTTCTGTTATACCATTAGGAACTTGATAGTCCTGTTCCTGCTTATTGCGAGGATACTGAACCAATGCATTATCCTTGAATAGTACACCTTCAATTACTTTATAATGTCCCGATGCACCTGTAGGCATTTCATATTTTTCCAAAGTATTTAACTGCACACAACTCGGATAGTCAGCTTCCACCAACTCTAAATGAGGGGGCAAAATGATTTTCTTTATACCCGGTGTATTAGAATTATTGATAAAGGCAGAATGATGTATCTTCTTCACAGCTGTATCAACAGTGTATGTCCCATTAGGAATATTGTCAGCATTTGTAGGAACAGCGTACAGTTCTGTTTTATCCTTACTGTAAAGTGCACCATGCCCATCATCGCAGAATTTTGAATTAGAATGATCGACCGTGACTTTCGGTAATTCCTGTACTCTATAGAAAGCATTGGTTGATATAATTGTGACGGAAGCTGGAATTTTTAAAGTTTTTAGTTTTGCACCGCCAAATGATCCATAGGCGATTTCTGTAATTCCTTCAGGCAAAGTAATGTCTGTCACTTCTTCACATTTATAGGTTTCGTTTCCACCAACTTTCGTAACTTTGAAAGTGATACCTCGACCATCGTCCCATGTTGCGGGGATATTGACAGCACCAGTCTTTGTCTTCTCTGTACCGACAAACGACAATGTATTGTCCGTATCACTTATCACTTGATAAATGATACCGTCATGTTTAACAATGTCATTCTTTGTGTAAGCTGCCACTTGCTTAGGTAGCAACAACATCAGGAATGCGATAATCAACATCCTGAAATGATTTGATTTTACTCTCATCTTTTTATTTATTATCAATTATATTATCCTACAAGTATCATCTCCGATTTACTGTGTGGTAACCATATATTTGCCCTCTATCCAAGGTGATTTTTGTGTTGTTATATTTTGTGTCAGTTCAAATTTTTTGGTTATTTTTAGAGACTCTCCAAATATTTGATGCAAAGGTATAGAAACATTATTATATAATAGCAATTTAAACAAAGAATATGTTTCTTTAACATATATAAAAGTTTCCTATTATAATTATTCTTTCTAAAAATTCATATATTTACTTTTATAAGATTAATAGATGTATCATTTCTGTAGAAAGAAATGCTTATGCTTAATCAGGTACATCTTGTTCTATCTCTCAGTTCGCTGTGTAAATTCTTTAAACGACGTATGGGTATTACCGCGAAAGAGTATAGAATGATGTCAGAGGAAGTCTATCCAGAGGTTTCTCTTACCCCTTCTGAAAGCAAGAGTATGCTTGATGAGGAATGAGATGCATGTCATGAAGAGATTGTTATGATTTATTGTTGTTTTCCAAACCCCGAGGGATAGATAACGGCAAGCATTTACTGGTAATTTAATACGGTAGGCTGTAGTTTCTAACTCCATTCATCATGCGCTGCAACTTGACGCAAATTACACGATAACTTGATGCAAATCACACGGTAATCTAAGTCAAATGACAAGGTAACTTCAGGCATTTCATCTCGCAGTTCGCTTTTGTTTTATCAATATACTGATGCTCAATGCTTTACAAACAAGCGAAAGGCGGCGGGGTTCTGATAAAGAAGCAAGTTGCATTTCAATTCTTCGAGTCATGCAAAAGCTGTTGCAAATACCAGTCATTTACATTGCTTCATCTCACCCCAACCGTTTTCCTCACTTGTTTTTATAAATCACTTTGTTGGCTCCACTCGTGATTTTAAGAGCTTCGGGATGTTCTTTGACGTAACTGTCGATGTGGCGGACACGCTTGTCTTCAAGGATTTCGTCGACAGCAATGAGGATACCGGTCTCCTCAACATCGCCAAATCCATAGTTGATTGCAGTGCCGAAGAGTTTCATCGTGGGGCTGAGACTCATGTAAGCATTGATTAACGGGGGGATATTATAGCCTAATTCACGAATGTGTTTGTTGAGAATGCGGTAGTCTTCTTTAAAGTTGTCTTTGCAGAAAATGGCTGATAATTCATCCTCAGGAGTTTCAATTTTCAGCGGTTTTATCGGTATAATGAGGTTTTCCTTGTCATCGAAATGCTTCTTGAGAAAATAGAGAATCATGTCGCGTCCCTTGCGGATGTATGACGGATACATGGTCATCTTGCCGAAGAAGTATCTGCACTGAGGATTGATAACGGTGAGTGCACCAAGCCCATCCCAAAGGTTATCGAGTGCAAAGATACTCTTGGAGTTGGCACGTGCGTTCTGATATTCAAGCGAAACAAAGCTCCGTCCCAACTCAACGGTATAGGGAGCGTAGTCTTTCATGAACTGTTCAGAGAAATGGAACATGTGACTTGTGGCGAGAATTGGCTGCCCGTTGGCATCGATTTTCCAATCAGAACCAAAGAGATAACGGTAACCTCCGATGATTTCCTCTGCTTCGGGGTTCCACACGATGAGCTGTTTGCAGCAGTTTTCCATAGTGTCGAACTCGTCGATATCCATGGCTTTGCCTGTGCCTCCACCGGCTGTACGGAAAGCAATCTCGCGCAGTCGACCAATCTCCTTCATGACATTCGGTGCATCGTGAGCCGTCACAACATAGATTTCATTGTTGCTTTTATTGGTCATGCGAAGCTGCCGTTCGGGAGTAAGTTCACTCTTCAACAGAGCTTTATCAATAGGTTGGATAATCTCTTCTTCCATTTCTTGTTTTCTCTTGGTCGATATTTTATATTCAAATAGAACTCAACGACAGACCGTAAACACGGTCTTCGACGAATTTGGCCCATTCCATCGGTGATTTCGTCTTATTGAAAGTCTGCCATGGAATAGGTTTCCCTATCGTGATGCGAAACGTCTTCCCTACATTTCTATACATCTCATCAACGAGGAAAAGCATGGCTAAATTGAACGGCAACCAACGATCACTGAACTTGGCAATACGGTAGAAACGTTTGGAATTCCGGCCGCTGAAATGAATAGGAACAACGTCTCTGTGGGTCTCAACACTCTTGGTGATGAAAGTCTTCTTCCATGGAAGATCATGAATTTCCCCATTGATTTTCCGACTGTTAAGGCCTGCGGGAAACATCAGCAAGTGGTTGTCGCTGTTGAAACCTGCCTCCACCATGCGTGGAAAATCACGGCTCTGCCGGCCTGTTTTGTTGATACCAATGCTCACTGGCTTCAGTCCGGGGAGGTTAAGCAGCAGGTCGTTGACTAAATAACGAAACTTTCCATCATAGTGTTGGCCGATGATTGAGCCGAGCGAAACACCGTCCTGACCACCCAAAGGATGATTGGAAACGAAAGTATAAAGCTTTCCATCGTGTTTGTCGGGCAGGTTTTCAGCCCCTACAATGTCGAGTGTCATGTCGAGATATTGCACGCAGGCAGTCAGCCATTCGGTGCCTTCCAACTTGCGATTTTCCCAGAGAAACCGGTTAACCTCATCTTCATGAATGATTTTCTTCAGCCATGATATGACAAAACGAGGCACATAGCGTGCCTTTTTTCCCATCTTGTCTCTTAGAATTTTCTCAATATCTATGGTCTTCTCTATGCTCTCATTCATATTGACAACATACTAACACAATGCAAAAATAGCATAAGTTTTTCTAAAAAGTCACTTTTTTGGCTAAAAAAAATCATTTTTCACGTTTGACCATTGATTTCATCATGTTTTGAGAAACAAATTTGGTTGGAAGGAAAACAAATGCGAATGATGATATATTCAGAAATCAGAAAGAAAATAAAAAATAGTGGAGAAAAGTGGGGAAGTGTGGAGAATTTTATGTATCTTTGAAGCCGAATAGCCTATAATTAGGTACGCATGCGTTTTTTAGGTAACATAGAAGCAAAAGCCGATACCAAAGGAAGAGCCTTTCTGCCGGCCGTTTTTCGCAAGGTGCTTCAAGCATCGGGCGAGGAAAATCTGGTGCTGCGTAAGGATGTGTTTGAGTCATGTCTTGTGCTTTATCCAGAGTGTGTATGGAACGAACAGCTTGACCTTCTGCGACAACGGCTCAACCGTTGGGACAGAATGCAATGGCAGATTTTCCGCCAGTTTGTGTCGGATGCCGAGGTAGTCACACTTGATGCCAACGGTCGTTTCCTTATACCGAAGCGCTATTTGAAACTTGCAGGTATCGAACAGGAACTGAAATTCATAGGCGTGGACGATACCATTGAAATCTGGAGTAAGGATAACAGTGAAGCTCCTTTCGTCGAACCTGCCGACTTCGGCAATGCGTTGCAGACGCTGATGGGGCTGGATGAAGATAGATAATAAACAGAAAGAGACCGTGCGTAAGCACAGAATAACCCGAATATGGTAAAGACAGCAGAGACCTATCATGTGCCGGTGCTCTTGAAACCGAGTGTTGACGGACTGAACATTCAGTCCGGTGGCATTTATGTTGATGTCACTTTTGGGGGTGGAGGACACAGTCGTGAAATCCTTTCCCGGCTCGACAATCAGGCTCATCTGTATAGTTTTGATCAAGATGCTGATGCAGAACAGAACGTGATGCACCGTGAAGGCAGTACAGAAAAAAGGTTTGTTGATGATGCACGCTTTACCTTTGTGCGCAGTAATTTCCGTTATCTCAAGAACTGGATGCGCTATTATGGCGTTGAAAAGATTGATGGATTGTTGGCCGACTTGGGGGTTTCAAGCCATCATTTCGATGATGAAAGCCGTGGCTTTTCGTTCCGTTTTGATGCGCCGTTGGATATGCGTATGAATAAGCGTGCAGGTCTGACAGCAGCTGATGTAGTAAATGATTACAACGAAGAAGCACTTGCCAATCTCTTCTATCTCTATGGCGAACTGAAGCAATCGCGCCGTATAGCAGCCGCATTGATAAAGGCCAGAGCACAGCAACGCATAGCGACAACACAGGATTTTCTCAAGGCTACAGAGCCTCTTTTCAAGCGGGAACGGGAGAAAAAAGATATGGCCAAGCTCTTCCAGGCCTTGAGAATAGAGGTCAATCATGAAATGGATGCACTGAAAGAGATGTTGCAATCGGCTACAGAATTACTGCGTTCGGGTGGACGGTTGAGTGTCATCACCTACCATTCTCTCGAAGATCGCATCGTGAAGAACATGATGAAAGCTGGCAATGCAGAGGGGAAAAAAATGCAGGATTTCTATGGAAGGATTGAAACTCCGTTCAATTTAGTGAACAATAAGGTGATTGTTCCTTCGGCTGATGAACAACAGGAGAACCCCAGAAGCCGTAGTGCCAAACTCAGAATTGCAGAAAAGAAATGAACAACGAAGATAAAATCAATACGAAAGAAGAGCTGTCTGATCGGCAGGGAACCATGAAGGAAGAAGCTAAGAACAATGAGGAAAAAGATTTGAAAGCTTCTGAAGCGGTGGAAAGTGAAGCCTCTGCATCAACAGATGACGAAGGCCCTACGTTGAAAGAAGTGATAGCAAAGCAGGCCACAGAAGACGAATCGCCGTTTGCTTCGCATTTCACACTCAAGAAAATCCTTGGCGGTGACGTGCTGACTACGCAGACCATACGACATCAGATAGGCGTGTTTCTGCTTATTACGGCCTTTCTGATTGTGTATATTGCCAATCGTTACAGTGTTCAGAACGACCTTATCGAGATTGATAAGCTGCAAGATGAATTGCAGGATGCCAAGTATAAGGCGCTTTCGAGCAGCAGTCAGTTGACCGAAAAAAGCCGAGAAAGTCATGTTTTGGAGTTGTTGAAGAACAATAAAGACAGTGTGCTGAAGATAGCGAGTCAGCCACCTTACATTATAAATGTACCGGAAGAATGAGCAAGTTTGACAGTAATAAGGTAATGCCGAGATACAGTGCCATCGCCATTTTGATGACGGTGATTGCTGTGTTGGTTGTGGGTAAGACGCTATACTTGATGACTGCGAAGCGCGATTACTGGCTAAAGGTGGCTGACCGTGTAAAGAAAGACAGCGTTAGTGTAAAGCCAATGCGTGGCAATATCTTGAGTTGTGACGGGCAACTGATGGCCAGTTCATTGCCAGAGTTCAAACTGTTCATGGATTTTAAAGCACTCCATGATGCTAAGAGTGACTCGCTTTGGGATGTCAAAGTGGACTCTATCTGCATGGGACTAAACCATATTTTCCCTGAAAAATCTGTTTCGTCATTCAAGCAGGAGCTTGCAGAAGGACGGAAAAAGATGAGTCGTCACTGGACCATATGGGGCAAGCGCGTAGATTATAACACTTATACAGAGGTGAAAGCACTGCCTGTTTTCAATCTTTCTCAGAACAAGAGCGGTTTCCATGTCGAGGAGTATAATGCTCGAAAACGTAGTTACGGCTCGCTTGCAGGACGTACGATTGGTGCAATGTTCGGTGCAAAAGACACGGCACGTTTTGGCTTGGAACTTTCTTACGACTCTATACTCCGTGGCTCAAACGGTATCATCCACCGTCGGAAAGTACTCAATCGCTTCCTTGATATTATGGATACTCCACCTATAGACGGTGCAGACATCGTGACAACAATAGATGTAGGAATGCAGGATTTAGCCGAGCGTTCGGTCATCGATGAACTGAAATTGATTAATGGAAACGTAGGGGTTGCCATTGTAATGGAGGTGGCGACAGGGGACATCAAGGCCATTGTGAACATGGAGAAATGCGTAGATGGCGAGTACAGGGAAATCCATAACCATGCTGTCAGCGACCTTCTTGAACCTGGATCCGTATTCAAGACGGCCTCTATCATGACGGCTTTAGACGATGGCGTGGTAGATACAACCTATCGTGTTGACACCGGAAATGGCGTCTGGCCTATGTATGGGCGCGAGATGAAGGATCATAACTGGCGACGAGGTGGCTATGGTGTGCTCACGCTGCCACAGACCTTAATGGTCAGTTCGAATATCGGTGTGAGCCGAATTATTGATGATCATTATCGGAATAACCCCGAAAAGTTTGTTCGTGGCATATATCGTACGGGGCTTGCCGATAACCTCAGAATTCCTTTAGTGGGTGCTTCACCGGCACGAATACGCATGCCTAAGAAGAGCGAACGAGGTGAATGGACGAACTGGAGTCATACAGCTTTGCCCTGGATGAGCATCGGATATGAAACTCAGGTGCCACCAATCTCTACGCTTACTTTCTATAATGCAATTGCCAACAACGGACGAATGATGCGACCACGCTTTGTGAAACAGGTGGTGAAAAACGGCGAAGTCATCATGGATTTCCCACCCGAAGTGATGCGGGCAAGCATCTGTAAGGAAAAGACCCTGCGCGAAATACAGACCATTCTCGACCATGTGGTCAGCCAAGGACTCGGAAAGAAGGCCAGTTCTCCCTCATTTCGAGTAGCTGGAAAGACGGGAACAGCACAGATGTCTAAGGGTGCACAGGGATATAAAAGCGGTGGAACCAACTATCTGTTGAGCTTTGCGGGCTACTTTCCCGATGATGCTCCACGCTACAGTTGTATTGTGTGTATTCAGAAATCAGGTCTTCCTGCGAGTGGTGGCGGCATGAGTGGTGTCGTTTTCCATAACATTGCAGAGGGCATTATGGCACAGAGTCTGAAACTGGATGTTGCTGATGCCCGCGATGCCTCTTCGGTATTAGTGCCGGACGTGAAAGCCGGGAACATCCTTGCTGCCGATTATGTGCTCACACATTTAGGCATTAACACCAATAAGAACTGGGGAGGGAGCTACGCAGACGGCAATCCCATCTGGGGTAAGGCAGAGAAAAAGAATGATAACAAGACTATTCTTTTAGAACGCCAGCCTATCAACAACGGCAGATATATACCCGATGTAACGGGCATGGGCGCCCGAGATGCTGTTTATCTGTTGGAGAGTCGTGGCGTGAAGACCATTATCCAGGGGCGCGGAAAGGTTGTCCGACAGAGTCTTGAGCCAGGTCATAGCATCAAGAAAGGCGATCGGATAACGCTTGTCTTGGATTAGAAAGAAAACAGAAATACAGAAGATATGAAATTAAACGAACTTCTCAAAAACATCACTCCGATAAAGATTATCGGAAATGATGACGTAGAAATCACAGGCGTGAATATTGATTCGCGACGCATCAAGACGGGACATCTCTTCGTTGCCATGAAGGGAACGCAGGTCGATGGGCATCAATTCATCGGCAAAGCCATTGAACTTGGTGCCATATCCGTGCTTTGTGAAGACCTTCCCGAAGTGCTTCAAGAGGGTATCACCTATATCCAGGTGGAATCAACAGAGGATGCTGTCGGTAAGGTTGCCACCTTGTTTTATGGTGATCCGTCGCATAAACTGAAGTTGGTCGGCGTGACGGGAACCAATGGAAAGACCACCATTGCCACCTTATTATATAATATGTTCCGTAAGTTCGGCCATAAGGTCGGACTGCTTTCCACGGTCTGCAACTATATTGATGATGTTGAAGTGCCAGCCGACCACACGACTCCTGACCCCATCGAACTCAACGAACTCTTGGCAAAGATGGTTGAAGCCGGCTGTGAATATGCCTTCATGGAATGTTCAAGTCATGCCATTCATCAGAAGCGTATCGGCGGTTTGAAGTTTGCCGGTGGTCTTTTTACCAATCTCACCCGCGACCACTTGGACTATCACAAGACTTTCGAAAACTACCGAAATGCCAAGAAAGCCTTCTTCGATGGCCTGCCCAAGGATGCTTTTGCCATTACCAATGCCGACGATAAAAACGGCATGATCATGGTGCAGAACACCAAGGCAACCGTCAAGACTTATTCAATCCGCACGTTGGCCGACTTCCGTGCCCGCATTTTAGAATGCCACTTTGAGGGCATGTATCTTGAGATTGACGGCCGTGAAGTAGGCGTTCAGTTCATCGGTAAGTTCAATGTCAGCAACCTTTTGGCAGTCTATGGCGCTGCAATCATGTTAGGCAAGAAGCCCGAAGATGTGCTCTTGGTGCTCAGTACGCTGCATAGTGTCAACGGACGCCTTGAACCTATCCATTCTCCTGAAGGCTTCACGGCAATTGTCGACTATGCTCATACACCCGATGCATTGGCAAATGTGCTCAACGCCATACACGAAGTACTTGATGGCAAAGGGCATGTGATTACCGTTTGTGGTGCAGGAGGAAACCGTGATAAGGGCAAACGTCCACTCATGGCACAGGAAGCTGTCAGACAAAGTGACAAGGTTATCATTACCAGTGACAATCCCCGATTTGAAGAACCGCAGGATATCATCAACGATATGCTCGCGGGATTGAACGAACAGCAGATGCGAAAGGTCATCTCGATTGTCGACCGTAAGGAGGCCATTCGCACAGCCTGCATGATGGCCCAGAAAGGAGATGTGGTGCTTGTTGCCGGTAAAGGGCACGAAACCTATCAGGAAATCAAGGGCGTGAAGCATCATTTCGATGATAAGGAAGTGCTTCATGAAATTTTCAAAGCATAAAAACAAGGTATAAAGTTTAAGGAAAATGTTATACTATCTTTTTAGATTTCTCGAACAATATGGCATCAGTGGGTCACGCATTTGGGGCTATATCTCTTTCCGGGCACTGCTTGCTTTGATTCTCTCTTTGGTCATTTCAGCATGGGCCGGAGAGAAGTTTATCAAGTTCTTAAAGCGTAAACAGATCACAGAAACACAGCGCGACGCCTCTATAGACCCCTTTGGTGTCAAGAAGATTGGCGTTCCTTCGATGGGTGGAGTCATTATCATTCTCTCCATTCTTGTGCCTGTTCTGCTCCTTGGCCGACTGCGAAACGTCTATCTCATCCTGATGATTATTACTACCGTATGGTTGGGATTTCTCGGTGGAATGGATGATTATATCAAGATTTTCCGCCGTGACAAAGAGGGATTGAAAGGCAAATACAAGATTGTCGGGCAAATAGGTATCGGGCTTATCGTGGGACTTGTGTTGTGGATGTCGCCCGATGTAAAGATGAATGAGAATATAGCCATTGCCCGTCAAGGCCAGGAAATGGTCGTCAAGCACCGTGCCAAAGCCCACAAATCCTTGAAAACGACAATCCCGTTCGTTAAAGGTCACAACCTCAGTTACAGCAATCTGATGAGCTTCTGCGGTAAACATAAGGTTGCAGCAGGCTGGATTCTCTTCGTCATCATGACCATTTTGGTGGTAACGGCAGTGAGTAACGGGGCCAATCTCAATGATGGAATGGACGGCATGTGTGCCGGAAACTCGGCCATTATAGGCGTAGCCATCGGCATTCTGGCCTATGTGAGCAGCCATATACAGTTTGCAGCCTACCTCAACATCATGTATATCCCCCAAAGCGAAGAGCTTGTGGTCTTCATGTGTGCCTTTATCGGTGCGCTGATTGGCTTCCTTTGGTATAATGCCTACCCTGCCCAAGTGTTCATGGGCGACACGGGATCACTGACCATCGGAGGTATCATTGCCGTGAGTGCCATTATCATTCACAAGGAGTTGTTGCTTCCCATACTCTGCGGTATCTTCTTCGTTGAGAGTCTGAGTGTCATCATTCAAGTCTACTACTACAAGCTTGGTAAACGCCGCGGCATGAAGCAACGCGTCTTCAAACGCACGCCGATACATGACAACTTCCGCGTCACCGACGACCAACTTGACCCTGACTGCAAATATCTTCTCAAGAGTCCGCGTAGTCCGAAGCATGAAGCAAAGATAACCATACGCTTCTGGATTATCACGATTATCCTTGCAGCATTAACCATTATCACATTAAAAATAAGATAAAATGAGCCGAATCGTTATATTGGGAGCCGGAGAAAGTGGTGCCGGTGCAGCCGTATTAGCCAAGAAGAAGGGTTTCGACGTGTTCGTTTCTGACATGTCTCTGATCAAGGACAAATACAAAAGCCTGCTCAACACCCATGGCATTGCATGGGAAGAAGGCCACCATACAGAAGAGAAAATACTGGATGCCGACGAGATTATCAAGAGTCCCGGCATTCCCAAGGAGGCCCCGATGATACAGAAACTCATGGCCCAGGGCACGCATATCATCAGCGAAATCGAGTTTGCGGGACGCTACACGCATTCCAAAATGGTGTGTATCACGGGCAGTAATGGCAAGACCACGACCACTTCACTCATTTATCATATCTTCAAATCAGCAGGCTACGATGTAGGCTTGGCAGGCAACATAGGCAAGAGTCTAGCGCTCCAAGTGGCTGAAGATCCGCATGAATACTACGTCATTGAACTGAGTAGCTTCCAGTTGGACAATATGTATGACTTCCGTGCCAACATCGCTATTCTGCTCAATATCACGCCCGATCATTTGGATCGCTACGACTTTAAGTTTGAGAACTATGCCGATGCGAAGATGAGAATCATTCAAAATCAAACGCGGGAAGACAGTTTCATCTACTGGAATGACGACCCGGTGATTAAGAAAGAGCTTGAGAAGTTTGAAATCAAAGCTTATGCTTGTCCGTTCTCTGAACTCAAAGAGAAAGGCTCTATCGGCTACATCGAGGCGGGAACCTACAAACTTGAATATCCCACTCCGTTCAACATGGAGCAGGAAGCACTCTCACTGACAGGCAAACACAACATCTACAACAGTCTTGCAGCAGGTCTTGCAAGTAACATTGCCGGCATCAAAAAGGAAATCATCCGCAAGAGTCTGAGCGATTTCCCGGGGGTAGAACATCGCTTGGAAAAGGTGTGCAAGGTTGGCGGAGTGCAGTATATCAACGACTCAAAAGCCACGAATGTCGATGCCTGCTGGTATGCCTTGGAGAGCATGAAGACGCCGACCGTGCTCATTTTAGGAGGCAAAGACAAGGGCAACGACTACACACCGATCAAAGAACTCGTGAAGAAGAAATGCCGTGGACTTGTATATCTCGGTGCCGATAACAGGAAACTGCATGACAACTTCGATGCTCTCGGCCTTCCGGTAAAGGATACACACAGTATGAAAGACTGTGTTGAGGCCTGTCATGAAATGGCGAAATCGGGTGACACGGTGCTTTTGAGTCCCTGTTGTGCCAGCTTCGACCTGTTTCATAACATGGAAGAACGGGGCAATATGTTTAAGGATTTGGTGAGAGGACTATAGGGTTCGCCCCATGAGAGACACACTAACTCTCTCGAAAGGGGAACCTTCCCCGACCCCTCCCAAGGAGGGGAGAACGAGCTTGCAAGTGCTAATGAAGCATTAAGAAAAACCTCCCCCAACCCCTCTCAAGGAGGGGGAGAAAGAGCTAAGAGAATTTAATTATGCATTATGAATTGTGCATTATGAATTACAGAAGCTGCATTATGAATTATAAAAGGGCGTTAATCAGCTTGCAACTTGCGTCAAGTCAGACGCTGAAATGCGTCAGATGAGGCGGTAAGATGCGTCATATTGCGAGGTAAAATGACGCAAATTGAAACGCGGGATGTAATGCATTGAAGGTCAGGTTGTTATGAGTGAGATCTACAGAAAACAGGAAACAGACATTAACTCATTATAAACCATGCCTATAGAAGATTGAAAAAATAAAATAACGCTTGGCAGAACATGCGGGCTTTCAAAGCCGACAGTCCCCTGCAATCGAGCTTCCAAACGCTTACTTTCCTCCTTGGGGAAACAGAAAGTCACTGTTCATTGAGCCAGAGAAATAGGGAAAGCAAAGATTGAAGTGGGTGTTTAATATTGTAAATCATGAACAAAAAGACGCTTAGTAATATTTTCAAGGGCGACAAGGTCATCTGGATGATCTTCTTTTTCCTTTGTATCATCAGTGTCGTTGAGGTTTTTTCAGCCTCTTCCGGACTTACCTATAAAAGTGGAAGCTACATGTCTCCATTGGTCAAGCACCTTGGAATTCTGATGATGGGTATATTCTGTATGGTCATCACTCTGAACATCAAGTGCAAGTATTTCAAGATACTTACGCCCTTCATGCTGATTATTTCGTTTTTCACTTTGATTTGGGTTTTCATCGCGGGACAGTCAACCAACGGCGCACAACGCTGGGTAAGCCTCATCGGAATACAGTTCCAACCCTCGGAAATTGCCAAGGGAACGCTCGTGTTGGCTACCGCACAGATACTCAGTGCACTGCAAACCGACCATGGAGCAGACAAGAATGCGTTCAAGTTTATCCTCATTGTGTGTGCCTTCATCGTGCCACTTATCGGTTTGGAAAACCTCTCCACGGCCGCTTTGCTGTGTCTTGTCATCCTGCTGATGATGGTCATCGGGCGTGTCCCCATGCGTCAGTTAGGTAAGCTGTTGGGCGTAACCTTGGCTTTCATTCTGGCTGTTTTCGCAGGTGTAATGCTCTTAGGAACAGACAGAGGAAATGTCAATTCCAACAAGAAGATGACCGAACAGGTGGAACAGGGAAAGAAAGAAGAAGGAATGTTGGCTAAAGTGTTCCACCGTGCCGACACGTGGAAATCGCGCATTGATAAGTTCACATCGTCCGAAGAAGTGGCCCCTTCAGAGGTCGATCTTGACAAGGATGCGCAGGTGGCTCATGCCAACATAGCCATCGCTTCATCGAATGTGGTGGGCAAAGGCCCTGGAAACAGCGTCGAACGCGACTTCCTTTCGCAGGCTTTCTCCGATTTCATCTATGCCATTATCATTGAGGAATTAGGCGTAGAAGGTGCTGTTGGCGTTGCCGTGCTCTACATTATGCTGCTCTTCCGCACAGGACGCATCGCCAGTCGGTGCGAGAACAACTTCCCCGCCTTGCTTGCCATGGGACTCGCTTTGTTGCTTGTGACGCAGGCACTATTCAACATGTGTGTGGCCGTTGGACTTGCACCGGTCACCGGACAGCCGCTTCCGCTCGTCAGCAAGGGTGGAACTTCAACGATGATCAACTGCATTTATGTCGGCGTAATCCTGAGCGTGAGTCGCTCGGCAAAGAAGAAAGGCGAACCCGAACAGGGCAAGGTGAAATCAGTAGTGAATGAAGTAAAACTTGCCTGAGCGTTGACAAGGCAGGAAAAGGCACTTTCCAAGGAACGAAAAAAGAGTGTAAAATGCTGTAAAACTAATTTTTTTGATTACTTTTGCAATATCATAGTAATTCGTAAGAAATGGATAAGGAATTGAGAATCATCATCAGTGGTGGCGGTACGGGAGGCCATATCTTCCCGGCTGTATCCATAGCTAACGCTATCAAGGCAAAGCATCCGAATGCAAAGATCCTTTTCGTTGGTGCATTAGGACGCATGGAAATGCAGCGTGTTCCTGCTGCCGGATATGAGATTAAGGGCCTTCCCATCTGTGGATTCGACCGTAAACATCTGCTGAAAAACATCGTCGTGCTCTTCAAAATATGGAAGAGTGAGCGCATGGCGCGTAAGATTGTGAGCCAATTCAAGCCTATGGCAGCCGTCGGTGTAGGCGGATATGCAAGTGGCCCGACGCTTAATGTCTGCGCAAAAAGGGGAATCCCCTGCCTCATTCAAGAGCAGAACTCCTATGCCGGCGTTACGAATAAACTCCTTTCCAAGAAAGCTGAGAAGATATGTGTGGCCTATGAAGGCATGGAACGCTTCTTTCCGGCCGACAAAATCATTATGACCGGTAACCCCGTTCGACAGAACGTGCTCGACTCGAAGCTGTCTGTTGAAGAGGCACGTGAGTCTTTCGGACTCAATCCTAACATGAAGACAATTCTCCTTGTGGGGGGAAGTTTGGGTGCACGGACTATCAACGAGAGTATGTTGCAGCATCTTGATCTCGTCGGACAGAGTGATGTGCAGTTCATTTGGCAGACAGGTAAGGTGTATTATGAAGCCATTAAGGAGCGGTTGCAGAATGAAGAACTGCCCAACCTGAAAGCGACTGACTTCATCAGTGATATGGGGGCGGCTTACAAGGCGGCCGATTTGGTCATCAGTCGTGCCGGTGCAAGCAGCATCAGTGAGTTCTGTCTGATTGGCAAACCGGTGATACTCGTGCCCTCACCCAATGTGGCCGAAGACCATCAAACGAAGAATGCCATGGCATTGGTCAACAGGAATGCGGCTGTCTATGTCAAGGACAGCGAGGCCGTCGACGTGCTTTTGAAGACGGCACTCCATACGGTCGGCGATGCCAAGAAATTGGAATCATTGAAAGAAAACATATTAAAATTAGGATTAAAGAACTCTGCCGACGTCATTGCCGACGAGGTTATAAAGTTAGCTATAAAGTAAATGGAACTGAAAGATATTAAAGCTGTATATTTCATTGGGGCCGGAGGTATCGGCATGAGTGCTATTGCAAGATACTTCATTCATCGTGGACAAGTCGTTGCGGGCTATGACAAAACACCGTCAGACCTTACTCATCAGCTTGAAAAAGAAGGGATGTTGATCCACTATGAAGAAGATATTGACGAGATTCCCCATGCCTGCAAGAACCCCAAGTCGACGCTTGTTGTCTACACACCGGCCATTCCAGCCACGCATAAAGAGCTGGAATTCTTCCGTGAGGGAGGTTTCGAAATCCAGAAACGTGCCCAGGTCTTGGGAACATTGACACGCAGTCATAAGGGCCTTTGCTTTGCAGGGACACATGGAAAGACTACGACTTCTACAATGTGTGCACACATCATGCACCAGAGTCACATGGACTGTAATGCCTTCTTGGGCGGCATATCAAAGAACTACGGCACGAACTATATCCTTTCAGACAGCAGCGATTACGTGGTCATTGAGGCCGATGAGTTTGACCGAAGCTTTCATTGGCTGCGTCCATGGATGAGCGTTATCACCTCTACTGACCCTGATCATCTCGACATCTACGGTACAAAAGAGGCCTATCTCGAAAGCTTCCGTCACTACACTGAACTCATTCAGCCGGGTGGTGCACTGATCATTCACCGTGATTTGGAAATGAAACAGCATGTACAGGAGGGCGTTAAGGTGTATGACTACAGCCGTGAAGCGGGTGATTTCCATGCAGAAAACATTGTAATCGACAACGGAGAGATTAGCTTTGACTTTGTTTCTCCGATTGAAAATGTCAAGAATATCAAACTCGGACAGCCCGTACCTATCAACATTGAGAATGCTGTTGCGGCCATGGCTATGGCACAATTGAATGGTTGTACAGCCGAGGAACTCCGTTACGGCATGCGGACATATGCAGGCGTTGACCGCAGATTTGACTTCAAAATCAAGAATGACAAGCATGTCTTCCTGTCAGATTACGGGCATCATCCCAAGGAAGTACTGCAGAGTGCAAGGAGTCTGAAAGAACTGTTCAAGGGACGAAAGATAACCGTTATATTCCAGCCACACCTTTATACACGTACCCGCGACTTCTATCATGAGTTTGCCGATGCACTGAGTAACTTTGATGAAGTCGTTCTTACAGAGATATATCCGGCACGTGAAGAGCCGATTGAAGGCGTCACGAGTAAGTTGATATTCGATAATCTCAAGCCGGGTGTGGAGAAAACCATCATCCGAAAGGACGATGTTCTCGATTATGTGAAGAGTCGCGACTTTGATGTTCTCGTGGTTCTCGGTGCAGGAAATCTCGACAACTACGTGCCACAGATTGCAAAAATCATAGACAGTAAGAAATAAGAACCGTTTACCGAATGCACATTAACTGGAAAAAGACCATCATCGTAACGTCAGATATGCTGATTGCAGTATATCTGTTGTTGGCGTTTACGGCCTTTGATAAGCCGGAAGATACGGCCCGTCTGTGCACGAAAGTAAACATCAACATTCAGGATGAGGCCACAAATGGCTTCATTAATACCCGTGAAATCAAGGCAAGATTAGAGAAAGAGCAACTCTATCCATTAGAGAAACCGATGAAATATGTCAATCTTCGCAAGATGGAAGAGACGCTTAAAGGCAGTCCTTTCGTAAAGACTGCGGAGTGTTACAAGACACAAGCCGGCGATGTTAACATCACATTGACTCAGCGCATGCCTGTTGTGAGAATTAAAGGTGCCAATGGTGACGATTATTATCTTGATGATAACGACTGCATTATGCCTAATTCGCATTACACATCTGATTTGATTATCGCCACAGGTAACATCAACAAATGGTTTGCCACCAATTACATCTCACCGCTGAGCAAGGAGTTGATGAGCAATGAACTATGGTGTAACCAGATAGAACAAATCAATGTATTGCCTGATCTCGGTATCGAACTGATACCACGTGTGGGAAATCATATCATCTATATAGGCCAGTTGCCTTATTACAAGAATAAGAAAAAGCGTCAGACTGCCGTAGCTGGTTTCGTAGACAAGAAGATGGAACGCCTTGAGAAGTTCTATAAATACGGTCTTTCTCAAGCAGGTTGGAACCGTTACAGCTACATCAACCTTGAGTTTGACAATCAGATTATCTGTAAACGAAAGGACGGAAAGCGTGAAGAGAAGGAGGGAGTAGATGAGGCTTTGGCCGTGAGTGACGTCATAGGAGCAACTGATCAGAAGCCTGAAAGCGGGCAGAAGACCGAACAATCTGCGGTTTCAGCGCCAACCAATAAGAAGGCTGAAGCGAAGCAACCGGAGCCAAAGAAATCTGAAACTACGACTGACAAGAAAAAGGGCAAGACTGAAAACACGAAACCTAAGTCCGCAGATAAGACAGAGAAAAGTGCTCCGAAGATTAAAGAAAAGAAGAAACGGAAGTTGAATAGATAAAGATATAACGCATGGCAGAATTTATAGTTGCTATAGAACTGGGGTCGACTAAGATCACCGGTATAGCTGGAAAGAAGAACCTTGACGGCAGTATCACCGTGCTTGCTGTTGTCAGAGAAGACTCTACACAGTGCATCCGCAAGGGTGTTGTGTATAATATTGACAAGACGGTGCAGTGTCTTACCAATATTGTTACCAAGCTGAAAACTACGCTCAAGACTGATATTGCCCACGTTTATGTAGGTGTTGGCGGTCAGTCTATCCGCAGTGTGCGCAATGTTATCGTGAAAGATCTCCCCGCAGATACCATTGTTTCGCAGGAAATGGTCAATCAGTTAATGGATGCCAACCGTATGATGAGCTATCCAGACCGTGAGATACTCGAGGCTGCCACACAGGAATACAAGGTCGATCAGCAATATCAACTCGACCCGGTAGGCATTCAATGCAACCGATTGGAAGGCAACTTCCTCAATATTCTGTGGCATCGCACATTCTATCGCAACCTCAATAAATGCTTCGATCTGGCCGGGATAGCCATTGCCGAGATGTATCTTGCACCGATGGTGTTGGCAGACAGCGTGCTGAGTGAAGCCGAGAAACGGTCAGGTTGCGTGCTTGTTGACTTGGGAGCAGAGACTACAACGGTGTCCGTCTACTACAAAAACATCCTTCGCCACTTGGCAGTCATCCCACTTGGAGGCAATAACATCACGAAAGATATTGCTTCCCTGCAGATGGAAGAGACCGATGCAGAGAAAATGAAGATTAAATATGCCAGTGCTTACACCGACAACAGCGACATTGACAACAGCCTGATGCTCTCCATAGATGCCGAGCGTCAGATTGAAAGTCGCAAGTTCATAGAAGTTGTTGAGGCGCGTGTTGAAGAGGTCATTGAGAATGTTTGGTTTCAGGTTCCTGCCGAATATGCCAACAATCTGTTGGGAGGTATCATCCTCACGGGTGGCGGATCAAACCTCAAAAACATTGAAACAGCATTCCGCAATCACACGCATATAGAGAAGATACGCACTGCAAAGTTCGTCTCACAAACCATTAATGCTACCAACGAAAGCATCAATGCACACGATGGAACAATGAATACTGTTCTCGCTATTCTGGCAAAAGGCGACATGAACTGTGCGGGATCAGAGATTAAAAGCGACCTTTTTGCCAGCGCACCCGATGCCAAAACCACGACAACGACAGTTGACTTGCATCAGAAACCACGTACACTGAACGAGACAACCGGTAGCGGAGTGGTACGCACAGAGGTTGAGAAACAGAAAGCAGAAGAGGAAGAAAAACGCCGCAAGGAGGCCGAAATGGAAGCTGAACTCGAGGCACAACGCGAGGAAGAAGCGCGTATTGCCAAGGAAAAGAAAGAGAACAGCACCTCTCATAAGATTTTCAAAGAACTCAAGAGTTTCTTTGGAAAGATGATCTCCGAAGACGAATAATCGTATAAACACATAGTTCTGACAATTAAATAAAGACGATATGGCTGATAATATCAATAAATCATCAATCTTGGATTTCGGTGAACCTGAGAAAGTTGACAGCATCATTAAGGTGATAGGTGTCGGCGGTGGAGGTGGCAATGCCGTTAATCATATGTATCGTGAAGGTATTCATGACGTCACGTTTGTACTCTGCAACACCGACAATCAGGCGCTCAACGACTCGCCGGTTCCCGTGCACCTGCAGCTTGGAAAGGAAGGACTTGGCGCAGGAAACAAGCCTGCCAAGGCTCGTCAGGCAGCTGAAGAAACCATTGATGACATTAAGCATATGCTCAGTGACGGCACGAAAATGGCTTTCATCACTGCCGGAATGGGTGGTGGAACAGGTACGGGAGCAGCTCCTGTCATAGCCCGTGTATCCAAGGAATTGGGCATTCTGACAGTTGGTATCGTGACAATTCCCTTCCGTTTTGAGGGAGATCGCAAGATAGATCAGGCGCTCGACGGCGTTGAAGAGATGTCAAAGCACGTTGATGCCCTATTGGTAATCAACAACGAACGCCTGCGGGAGATTTATCCCGACCTTACAGTTCTCGATGCATTCGGCAAGGCCGACGATACATTGAGCATTGCAGCGAAGAGCATTGCAGAGATAATCACCAACCATGGACTTATCAATCTCGACTTCAACGATGTCAAGACAGTGCTTAAAGACGGCGGAGTGGCCATTATGAGCACAGGTTATGGCGAAGGCGAAGGCCGTGTGAAGAAGGCTATCGACGATGCACTGAACTCGCCATTGCTGAACGACAACGACATCTTCAACTCCAAGAAGATTTTGTTGAGCATTAATTTCTGCAATGAAAAAAACGACAATTCGGGCCTCATGATGGAGGAAATGAACGATGTCAACGACTTCATGGCGAAGTTTGGAAGCGACTTTGAAATCAAATGGGGAATTGCCATAGACCCTGAATTGGGTAAACGGGTCAAGGTTACTATCCTTGCAACGGGCTTCGGTATTGAGGATGTAGACGGCATGGACGGGCATCTGAAGAAGCATACGCAGGAAGAAGCCGACCGCATCGCACAGGAAGAGGAACGCCGTGCAGAGCGGGATGAACGCCGAGGCCACTATTATGGCAGCATAGGAAAGAACAATCAGTATAAGCGCAGGCCTCATATCTTCCTGTTCCGACCTGAAGATCTCGACAACGAAGACGTCATTCTTGCAGTTGAAAACACTCCAACTTACAAGCGTACTCGCCAGATGTTGGAGGAAATTCGCAATTTAGCATCAGGTGCGCACGTAGCTAAGAACGATGAAAAGGGCGGAGACGAGCCTGTACAATCGGTCATCAGTTTTGCATAAAGCATGCTGTTCAGAAGTCAGCTTCCTCCTTATGAAAAGATGTAGGAGTTGACCTCACGAACGCATTTACAAGCAACAAACCAACGATAGATAAGTTCTTGATTTACAAGCACATTCAAGATGGTTTCTAATATGGGTCACTTTACGTTGTAAAGTGACCCATATTGCGTTGTAAAGTGACTGAGATTACACGCTGATATGACGCATATTGCAGACTTACTTGCATGCTTTGAAGTAAGCGCTGAAATGATTTACCACTGTTTTCTCTCCTTTCAGCCAGTCTGTCTGCTATCTTCATGAAGACGTGTAAAAGTCTGCACAACTGATGAAAGATGACAGGATAGACACCCGGTGAAGTCAGAAAACAGTGGTAAAGCAAAAGAACAATATATAAAAAGCTATTCAGGTGCCCAATGATGAGCACCTGCTTACCTGCTTGTTATTTGCAAGGGCACTCGCCGAATTCGTTGTCAGCAACGCTCGGAAGAACGCAGAAATAAAGCAATACCAAGCCACCGAACGGAACAAGGTTAATGAACCAATAGACACTTGGCTTGCCAACATCGTGCAATCTCCTTATCTGGGCACAGATACTTGCAGGAACACAAGCTAAGGTTGCAAGCAAAAATAAACCACCAACGAGTAAAAACAAGCCTCCAACAATGCCAAGTCCGCTACCGGATTGAAATGCTGCGCTTAAGCTTAGGATGATTATTCCAACAAAATACAAGCAGATCTGGAACAGCACGAAATACCAATACTCACTTCTTGAAGCTCTCCCGTCTAATTTAAATGACTTGGAAAGGCATGTTTTTACAGCTTCTGTAATTTCCATAATTAATAATTTTAAAAGTTAAGAAAATTCTAATATCGTTGTTATTACATGTTTTTCATCACGGCTATAGCCACAAACTGACAAGATATAAGGCGTATATCGTCGCCCGTAAGCACATGTTTCACACACGTATATCCGATTTGTTCTGCCACAAAGATAGATAAAATATCTTACATTCAAAGGCTTTTTGTATAGAAAAATAACCTAAAAGGAACAAAAACATGAACTTTGTTACATTCCGACCAAACCAAAATGGGGGAGTGCACTGCAAATAACTGTGAAACAACTTCTACCTATAGGAACTGCAACAAACAAAAAAGGAATCACTTTCGTAATTCCTTTTCGTGCGCTTCAAGATGGGCTTGAACCAACGACCCCCTGATTAACAGTCAGGTGCTCTAACCAACTGAGCTATTGAAGCATGGTGCAAACAGCATTACTGAATTGCGTTTGCAAAGGTAAGATATTCTTTTTTAAACGCCAAACATTTTCGAGAAAAAAATCATTTCACGCCTCTTTTTATCAATTTTAGCCTTTACAATGGTGGTTATTACATCCATATATATTACTTTTGTACGTATTATGAGAAAGTTGTTGATATATATTTTTGCGCTGCTCTCACTACCGGTTGTCGCGCAAAGTGATAAAGACCATAACTTCACCGTGGCCAAGAACCTCGAAGTGTTCAATGCCATTTACAAGAACCTTGACCTGCTTTATGTCGACAAACTGCCTGCCGACACGGTTATCGGCAATGCAGTTGATGCTATGCTTGAGTCGCTTGACCCCTACACGGAGTTCTATCCGCAGGCCAAGGGCAAAGACCTCAAGATGCTGATGACAGGAAAATATGCCGGTGTCGGTGCGTTGATACGCTACAGTCCGAAGTATAAGAATGTCTTCATTGACGAGCCTTATGAGAACATGCCGGCTGCAAATGCAGGCCTACGTAAAGGCGATTTAATCCTCTCCATAGATGATCTTTCGATGGAAGGAAAGACGACTCAGTTTGTCAGTGACCATCTTCGGGGAGATGCCGGCACGACATTCATGATTAAAATTCGCCGTCCGTCGACAGGTAAAATCATGAAACTGAAGATTACGCGTGGCGCTATCAAGATGCCTGCTGTGCCTTATTATGGACTGCTTGACAGCGGCATCGGATATATCAATCTCAATCAATTCACCGAGGATTGCTCTAAGGATTTCCGCCGCGCTTTTGTTGAAATGAAGAAAAACGGCATGCAGAAACTCATCGTTGACCTGCGTAATAACGGTGGCGGATTAGAGAGTGAAGCCGTCAATATCGTTAATCTCTTCGTGCCGAAAGACGTGACCATCGTTTCAAACCATGGCAAAGTGAAGCGTCTTGACCGCGACTATAAGACGACTGCCGAGCCTATCGACACCGTCATTCCTATCGTTGTGCTGGTCAACAACAACACTGCAAGCTCCAGTGAGATTACAGCCGGTGCGCTACAAGACCTCGACCGCGCCGTCATTATGGGCACACGTACCTATGGGAAAGGCCTCGTACAGACCACGGTCGACCTGCCTTATAACGGCAAGATGAAGCTCACCACGCACAAATATTATATTCCAAGCGGTCGCTGTATTCAGGCTATCAACTACCGACATGACCGTGGTGGCAGCACAGAGCATGTGCCCGACTCGCTCAGTAAGGTGTTCCACACTCTGCATGGCCGTGAGGTTCGCGATGGCGGCGGCATCAAACCCGACCTTGAAATAGCGCCCGACACGGCATCAAACATCCAGACCTATCTCATGTCGGTTATCGATTCCACGGAGACTGTGCTTGATTACATCGTCAGCTATGTGGCAAAACACCCGACGATAGCAACCCCTTCGGCATTTGAACTCACCGATGAGGACTATGAAGCCTTTAAGCAACACGTGCTCAAAAGCGGTTTCAAATACGACGGTGTGAGTGAGAAGATATTGAAAGAACTTGTGAAAACAGCGAAATTCGAGGGCTATTATAACGACGCAAAGCCAGAGTTTGACGCCATTGAAAACAAGTTGAAGCACAACGTAGCCAAGGACCTTGACTACAATCGTGACCGCATCATGCAGGCTTTGGCAAGCACTATTGTCAGCATTTACTATTATCAGCGTGGCACAATCGAGTACACATTGAAGCACGACAAGCAGATTAAAGCGGCTCAAAAACTGCTTGATAATCCTGCGAAATATAAGGAGATCCTTGCTTCTCCCAATCTTATCAAAGGCGGAGAGAACCGCGTCCGCAAGTAGAAAGACCTGACTTACCGGGCTGAAAGCCCTGACACTACAAGCATAGAAGAATGGTTTGCGCAGTCACAACGACAGTGAGCGCAAACCATTTTTATTTGCTTTCACGCCCATGAGCAATGCAATCATTTAGGTATATATAACAACAAGAATGCTTTTTCGGGCAGAACTATAGCCGTTTTTAATCATAAAAACAAGTGATTTATAAACGGGAAACAAAATTTTCAGACCTGATGTATCCTCGTTTTCCATATCTTATATTATCTTTGCCATAACACTTTGTCACAAAAAGATTAGGAGAAATGAAGAATTTCATTAAGGAATTGAAACGCAAGGACCACCCACATGTGCTGGGAGGATTGGATATTTTCAAGTATATTGGGCCAGGATTACTCGTCACCGTGGGCTTTATTGACCCGGGAAACTGGGCAAGTAACTTCGCCGCGGGTTCTGAATACGGCTATGCTTTGCTATGGGTTGTGACACTTTCCACCATTATGCTCATTGCCTTACAGCACAACGTGGCTCACTTAGGCATAGTAACGGGCCTCTGTCTGAGTGAGGCCGCCGTGAAATATGCACCCAAATGGGTGGGGCGACCGATAGTAGTGAGTGCTATTTTAGCCAGCATCTCAACCTCATTAGCCGAGATATTAGGGGGTGCCATCGCGTTGCAAATGCTCTTTGGTATCAGCATTCCGACAGGTGCAATACTGACAACGGCGGCCACACTCATCATGCTCTTCACTAACAGTTACAAGAAGATGGAACGCGCTATCATAGGTTTTGTGTCGATGATTGGCCTTTCGTTTATCTATGAACTCTTTCTTGTCGACATCCATTGGCCGCAGGCTTTGCAAGGCGCTTTTGTGCCTTCAGTGCCTCAAGGGTCGCTGTTGATCATCATGAGTGTGCTCGGTGCAGTGGTCATGCCACATAATCTGTTCCTGCATTCAGAGATTGTTCAGAGTCGGGAAATACATCTGAAAGGAGATGAACGCATTCAACATATGCTGAAATATGAATTTGTAGACACCCTGTTTTCCATGATTGTGGGCTGGGCCATTAATTCAGCAATGATATTGTTAGCGGCAACTACGTTCTTTGCTCACGGGCAACATGTTGACGAACTGTCCCAAGCGCAGGCCATGCTTCAGCCACTTTTAGGCAACAATGCAGCCAACATCTTTGCCATAGCCTTACTGTTGGCGGGCATTTCAAGCACAATCACAAGTGGAATGGCAGCCGGAAGCATCTTCTCGGGCCTTTTCGGTGAGTCGTATAATGCCAAAGATACTCACTCCATCTTAGGCATCGTGCTGTCGCTCGGCATAGCTCTGCTTTTGATTTTCTTTATTGGTGACCCTTTCAAAGGACTGATTATTTCACAGATGTTCCTATCGGTTCAATTGCCTTTCACGGTATTTCTGCAAGTAGGTCTCACTTCTTCACGCCGCGTCATGGGCAAGTATGCCAACAGTCTGCCTAATGCTATCTTCCTTTATTCATTGGCCGGCATCGTTACTCTGCTGAATATATGGTTGCTTATTGAGAGTTTTGCATAGAGAAAAGCTATAAATGCTTTGATTTTACACATACACCGGCAATGTCTCGGGCTTGTTCTCAAAGAACCCGTATGCAGTAAGGAAAGAACATAAGCAAATAAGTCTATACTCTACCACCCCTGTTATCCACGTTTGTTTCTGTACGACAGAATGTTACCACTTCACCCAAATCATTGCAAAGTAAGTGTAGCTTGATTTCATGATGCCAGCCCATGTACCCTTTCCACTCTTGACAAGACCGATAAAGACCTTATTGAGATACCGTCTTATATTGTGATATACAGAATCATCGTACTGTCAACGAATGTTATACTTGTACATATAGGGATTCCTATCCTGGGATATTGATTTTGTATTTGCTGGTTGATTCTGTACCACATAAAGCGTAAAAAAAATAGATAAAAGTTTGGTAATCGTCGAAAAAAACATTACCTTTGCGCCCAGATTGTCCTATGGTGTAATGGTAGCACTACAGTTTTTGGTTCTGTCAGTGGTGGTTCGAATCCGCCTGGGACAACAAAAAGCATTGGTTTTACCAATAAGTTATGTGCTAAGTATTCCGTAAAGAGTTCCGTTTTTTTATTGCGAAATTATATTAATAAGAAGGATAGCCTCAACGTTACCCCTTATTTCTTACTCCTTGTCATCAAAGCACATTAAAGGAACTTCATAAAATTCTGTTGGTTCTGTAAGACTTAAAAAGGTGCTGAAGCCGTAAAGTTCTTTCACAACTCAAAGCGCTTTTTTGCTTCTTTACTTAAAGATATGGCATGAAGTGCACCCATAATGCCACAGCGCATGTCGTTAATAGTTCCAAGGTTGTACACTTCAGTAAATACAATTGCAACGTGCTTGAGAGCTAACTTGAGGGAGGTTGTGGATAAAAACCTCTCTTTTTTAGGCTTGTTAAACAATATGTTTATCTCTACTAAATATCTGCTGTGCTATAACTTCCTACTGAAAGAGATCATCAACTCAAAGGAGTAGAAAACGAAAAAGTCGAAACTCATTCACGAGTTCCGACTTCATCTATTTTTAACTAAAAACCTTTCAAAACAAATGGTAACCTCACGGTCTCCATTGTTATCTACGAAACAATCTGTTAAAAATTACCTTAAACCTAATAACTAAAACCTAAAATCTATTACTACTAACCTAAACAATCTATTAACCTTTTGATGATGCAAAGGTATATCCTTATCCTAACATCTACAACAAAATACATGTTTTTCATGCAGAAAAGCCGTTTTTCTTGACCTAAATCAACAAATTGTGCCCGCACACAATGTCAAAACAGCCTTTAATCTGCTATAAAAGAACAGACCAAACAAGCCATAACAGTCCCTAAAATACATCATCAAGCCCTTTTCCTATTATTATTTTATATTTTCAAAGCAACCTCATAGAGCTGCAACTACTTTTTATGCTTATCCTTTTTCACTTCTTTACTTTTTCCTTATCTTTGCAGAAAGATAGTCAAAAAGACAATGAGAGTTCTAATTGTAAATACAAGTGAGCGCACGGGAGGGGCTGCCTTAGCTGCCAACCGACTGATGGACGCGCTTAATAATAACGGTGTCAAGGCCAAAATGTTGGTGCGCGACAAGGTCACAGACGACATTACCGTTGTGCCCCTCTCCCATACCCTGCGCAACCATTTGCGTTTTCTTTGGGAACGTTGGTGCATCTTCTGGCACCTTCATTTCAAGCGCAAACACCTCTTCGAAATAGATATCGCCAACACAGGTGCCGACATTACGCGCCTGTCAGAATTCAAGGAAGCCGATATTATCCACCTTTCGTGGATCAATCAAGGCATACTTTCACTGAAAGGTATCCGCAAGATACTCAACAGTGGCAAGCCTGTTGTGTGGACAATGCACGACATCTGGCCTGCCACCGGCATCTGTCATATCACGCTTAACTGCCAGCGTTTTCAATCCTCCTGCGGCAACTGCCGACTTCTCCCCAACGGCGGTTCACTGCGTGATCTATCTTATAAGGTGTTCAAACGTAAGAAAGCGATGCTTGAGGGCCATGATATTTCATTCGTCACTTGCAGTAAATGGCTCGAAAAAGAAGTCCGCAAGAGTGCTCTCCTGACCAATCAACAGATACAGACCATCCCCAATCCCATCGACACCCGCATCTTCCGACCACACGACAAAAAGCAAGCGCGACTGCGTATCAACTTACCTTTAGACATGAAAGTCATTCTCTTTGTCGCCCAACGTATAGCAAACGAGAACAAAGGCATATTTTATCTTATTGACGCCTGCCACAAAATGGCGGCTGAACACCCAGAGATGGTGCATAACACCTTTGTTGCCGTGCTCGGCGGAGGTAGGGGGAACATAGGTGATGTCTTTGATTTCTGCACGGGTAAATTAGGATATGTGAATGACACTCAACAGATTGTAGACATCTATAACGCCGCCGACGTGTTCGTTCTGCCCTCACTTTCCGAGAATCTTCCCAACACTATCATGGAAGCAATGGCCTGCGGTGTACCCTGTGTGGGCTTCAAAGTGGGGGGTATTCCCGAAGAAATCGACCATAAGAAGAATGGCTATGTGGCCGAATATCGCGATGCCGACGATCTCGCCCGAGGTCTGCACTGGGTGCTTTGTGAGGCCGATCACGAGGCTTTGAGCCGTGAAGCCGTACACAAAGTGGCTACGAACTACTCACAACATGCCGTTGCCATGAAATATATAGAGGTGTACAACCAGGCGCTGGCCCTTAAAAATTATCACTTATGATCCGCTTTTCTATCATCACCTGCACCTATCAGGCCGCCTCTGTACTTCAGCGAACCCTCGACAGTGTACTTCATCAGAGTTATTCCCACCTTGAACATATCATTCTTGATGGGGCTTCAACCGATGACACTGTCAGCATGGTGAAACACTACATGGAAGAAAACGAAGCTCAAGAAGACTGCATCCACGACATCATCTTCACCTCGGAACGCGATAACGGACTCTATGATGCCATGAATAAAGGCATCATGAAGGTCACGGGCGACTATCTTGTATTCCTCAATGCCGGTGATGTTTTCCCTTCACCCGACACCCTTGAGCATATTGCCGGCTGCGTTGGAGAGGGCGAAACGCTCCCCGGTGTTCTCTATGGCGACACCGATATCGTCGACAACAATGGCCATTTCCTGCGCCACCGTAGGCTCTCTGCGCCTAAAAAGCTCACATGGCGTTCGTTCCGCAGTGGCATGTTGGTGTGTCATCAGGCCTTTTATGCCCGCACAGACATCGCCAAACAAAACCTCTACGACCTGCATTTCAAACTCTCTGCCGACGTCGACTGGTGCATCCGAGTGATGAAAACGGCAGCTCAACAACACCTGCCATTGCGAAACGTCAATGCAGTTATCGTCAACTATCTTGTTGGTGGACTGAGCATTAAAAATCATCGGGCATCACTCAAGGAGCGCTTCCGGGTGATGTGTCAACATTATGGTTTCTGCACGACTGCAATCTTTCATATTTGGTTTTTAATTCGAAGTATAATACGAAAATAGTGTGAAAAATGTTATTTTCTAATAATATTTTTCTTCATTTCATTACTTCAACGTATATTTGCAGCGTTGAATTAAAAAAGAAAAGATTATGAAAAAGATTATGTTATGTGCAGCCTTCGTGGTTGCTTCATTTGGATTTGCAAACGCTCAGGTTGTGAAATGCACAGAAAAGAAGTGCGAGAAGACAGAACAATGCACTAAAGACAAGCAGTGCAAAGATGCAAAACATGAGTGTGATATGGCGTGCAAGAAAGATTGCAAGACATCCGGAGCCTGCTGCAAAAAGGCAGATAAGAAAGGCGCATGCTGCAAGAAAGACGCTAAGAAATGTCCAGCTAAGAAAGCACAGGGCAAGAAAGCTGCCAAGAAAGACAAGATGTAATTCTCTTTCTGCCGCTTCTCCAAAGAAAAAATAAGCAGATACAAATTTATAATCAGTGCCAAGACGCATCATTACATGCGCCTTGGCACTTTGCTTTATCCCTTAAGCTTGATTTTCGTTTTCAATCTCTTCGGCCGAGACTTCCTCTTTTCCACGTCTGACATCGCCACTGAAAGTGACAAAATAAAAACCTCGACGCGGTGTCCACTCCATGCAAAAGAGTTCAGAGGGACGCTCGAAACCATTCTTCTTAAGATTGCGAAGCACCCAGTTTTTAGTTTTATCACACTGTATGAGCGTGCTGTCCACGATCTCACCGTTATTGATCAGCAGATGTGACTGAGGCGTTCTGTTGGTCGAAAGCACCGTAACGGCGCCATTAGTCTCAAACAAAACATCGTCAACATCAAACATTGAGAAGATACCTTTCTGTCGCAACAGCAGGCGAAACTGCTCCATTTCAAGACTGTTTCGCTTGAAAGCTTTGAAGTTGATGATGCCATCGCGCACCAAATAAGAACTTGTTCCCTTGATGAGATGACGCAAACGTGCCGACCGCATGCAAAATCTTACGAGCATATTGAAACCTGTCCACACGGCCAAAGCAAACAGGATATGCCACATCGACATGTCGGGGTTGTAGAGCACACCACCGACTAAAGCACCGATAACAAATGCACTCACGGTGTCGAGTGGGGTAATCTGCGCCATTTGTACTTTTCCCGCAATGCGCAGAAAGACCAAAATGCCAATCATTCCCGTAACAAGTTTCAGGGTAATGGCAAGGTAAGGCTGAAGAACTTCTAACATTTTTAGAAACGATAATGCCGTTAAACAACGGCAAATGAAACTTTTTTTATTGAACCCTCAAACTGAACATGCACGACAAACAAGCTGCCACGGCATGCAGTTTTCAATAGCAAAGGTAGTTTATTTCTCACGAAAGAAGCAAAAAACAAAAAGAAAAAACACTTTTATAAAATAATCATTATCTTTGCAACAAACATCATAACAACAATGAGAACCAAACTTTTGCCCCTTTTCCTCCTATCGATACTGCTGCTTCTCAGCTGCCAACGCTCCGAGATTCCATTCATGCAAGCATTCCATCTCAATCCCGACAGCCTCATCATGGACTCCATTCCACAGCCTTTTGCTGATGAGAACCATGGTCTTCTGCTTTCAGGAGAACAGGTTTATCGGCTGAAAGGCAGTGCCATTGACACCTTTCCTGACATTCTTCTTTCTATCCAACGCTTCGCCGATGACTATGCCTTAGCATTTACCCATTGTGGAAATGTGGAACTTTATCTGTTCAGTCCGCAGGGAAAACGACTTGACAAGCTTGACTTAGGCTATTGGGATGCAGAGGAAAAACACATGCCCGGCAAGCCCAATATCATAAAAGCAAGTATTCGAAGAGACAGTTTAGAAAATCCTCTTGGCCACTATCAACGCCTTGACGCCACGCATTTCGAGGTGTTTTGCATTGCGAAAACCGACACCATTCGCTGGCTATATGAAGTCAGAAATCATCGTTTCTATCTGCAAAAGCGCGTGGCCAACCATGTCATAGCTACGCCTTCACGTGACATTGATGCCTATCCTTGGTCGCAGACTTATGAGGTTTGTCCGCTCATCAACGGCTACAAGGAAGTTCGTCCCAAGAACATGATCTGCGAACTAAGAAGTCCTGCCGGGCGTTTCGCTTACGAGATGATGCGCCGAAACTACGACATGGGGGCTTATTGGCAATGGATTTACGACCACCGCGGACACGAAATCCTCTCTGCCCAAATAGAAGATATATACTATTGGGCGCAACACTGTAAGGAGGAGAAACAGCAATTGCCACGCGAGATGATAGAAGAAGATATCCACAAGGTAAAGAGCAAGCCGGCAAGAAGCTACTTATTGAGACTCGTAAGAATATGGAATAACAATCCATACAAAGACCTTTGACGTTACAACCCACAGTTTCTCCTGCCTTTCCACACGTGACTTTCACACCAAACGGCCACCCTTTCACAGCATCATAACCGTAAAAAGCCAACACGCTTCGTGTTGGCTTTTTGTTTCATTCCCATGTTTCAAGTGTCAAACATGATGCACATGAGGAAATCTTTTATGTTCATTTTAGACTTATCTTCTTTCCTACAGCGTCTTGACAAACTGCTGAAGACGGTCTTCTCCCGCAAGCGTCAGCTCGAAAAGTCGCCATTGATTGTGCGCACGGTCAAGGTTATGAGCCGCATAAGTGGTTTTATAATAGGTGTCACCATTGATATAATCCGCAAGGAAACGCACGCACTGCATGTATGGGAAGAGCTGCATTGCAAAGGGAAGCATGTCTCGTTCGGTGTCCGTCAGGAAGTGGCGAGTGCCTTCAATGTAGCCTTTCGTGAAGCTTTCGATAACATCCCAGCGCAATGCTACTTTCGAAACATCGGGATCATCCTCGCGGGTTGCATTGGCTGCCGTGCGTAGGAAGTCGCCATAATCAGAGAACACAAAGCTTGGCATGACGGTATCGAGGTCGATGACACACAGCACCTGTCCTGTCTCATCAAACAACATATTGTTCACTTTCGTATCGCAATGGCAGAGACGCTTAGGCAATTGCCCTTCACGGTAAAGCTTTTCAGCCCTGCACATGGCTTCAGCGTGCTGCTCAATCTTGTCAACAAGTGCACTCACTTCATGCAAACGACCTGCAGCATCAGCCTTCACAGCCTCCCGAAGCTGTCGAATGCGCAGCTCCATGTTATGGAAATCGGGGATAGTTTCACCGAGTTTCTCTTCTACATCCGTAAGCATTGACTCGAAACGACCGAAAGTTCGGCCACAATCATAGGCATTCTGCGGTGTCACCTGATTAAAAGTCTGTGTCCGTGGAATGAAAACAGAGACGCGCCAGAAGTCACCTTCTTCCGTCTGATAATAGCTTTTACCCTCCTTGGTAGGTACAAACTGCAGCACTTTCCTGTCGATATCCGTCTCACCGGCTGCCTCGAGCTTTGCCCGAATGTGACTTGTGACGACATCAATATTATGTTGCAGCAATTCAACATCGGTGAAAATATGATGGTTGATGCGCTGAAGCACATAGTCATGCGGCTCTCCCGAAGGCATCATCACCTTGTAAGTGTCGTTGATAAGGCCGTCGCCTAAAGGGATAATATCCACCGGGGTTCCACCTATTTCAAAGTTCAAGAGTATCTGTTCCTGTTTGTTTTTGGTTTTTCCTTGCATAGTAATAGCATTTAAATTCAAATTAGATTTTCACGCAAATTTAAGATAAAAATCCCGTTTTCTCACGCAAAAAAATGAGTTTTATCTTATATACAGCTTATTTAACAAATGCAAACGGCAGAATATCACCCTATGAATTAAAACAGAACGCCACTTTCCCCGCTCCTCATTTCCTTTCTAAATTATGCATCATGCATTGTGCATTATGCATTAACAACAATTCAACACTACTCATTCAACATTACAAATTATGAATTATGCATTGTGCATTATGCATTAGTTTTTGTCAACTTCCTTCCTCATTTTTAACACTTTTCTCCACGCCCAAATAGAAACAAAAACCTCGTTTCCGTCAGCGTGAGAAGCCATTTCAAGGCTTCGATGCTCTCATTTCTATCCCCTTGCCATGCAACTCCAGTCACTTTACCTCGCTTTCTGCCGCAGATTGCGCAGTAACTCCATGCAAAATACGCGGTGATTTGACGCAAATCGCAGCACTTTCTCCTGTGATTTTAACTCCTGTTTTGCCTTAAATTTCATAACCGCCTGACTGTCAATACATTGCAAAATCCTGAAAAACAGGACCTATTTTGAAAAAGAATAACCCGCTTTTCAAATGCGTTCATCTGATAAAGGCAATTGTAAACATTCGCGACAAGAATTAACATACCTTTCGTATGTCAGGAAAACACGATGAAAACAGACCGTTCCCATCATGCTGTCTGCCTGAGAAAGCAGGGCCGAACCCTACGCCATGAACAACATAAAACAACAGAAACGCCTTTTGAATAAACCTGCAAGCCAAGGAATACCAAACAGATTTTACTTTAATTCGTAATTCTTTTTCTTGCATATTTCATTTTTTTTTCCGAATATTGCAAACACATTACATATATAAATGACAACTCTCTAACCAAAACTAACATCGGGTAGCCATGGTTTCCTTTCAAAAACATATCATAAAATATATTGTCTTGTTCTTTCTGCTGACACTTTCTGTCGGTCAGAACAGGGCACAAAACATTGCATTTGACCATCTCACGCCCGACGAAGGCCTTTCACAAATCTCTGTAAACAGCCTTTATGCCGACCGAGATGGCAACATCTGGATTGCCACACGCATGGGATTGAACTGCTATGACGGTAATCATCTGCGCATTTATACCAATAAAAGCGTTGACACGAAAAGCCTTTTCTGCAACAATGTGATGCATATCACGGGCGATGGCAACCGTAATCTCTACCTGCTTTGCTCGGAAGGAATAGCCCGACTCGACCTGATGACGCGCCAATTCAAAACCCTGAAATACGACAACAACATCGGAGCAATCTGCTATCACGGCCGACTTTACTACAGTGACAAGCATAAAATCATGACTGTCGAGGGGCAGTCGGGACGCAGCAAAGGCTATATCACACTGCCTACAAAGTCAACCGTGACGAGCATCACGGTTGACACGCGCGGTCGGATGTGGATAGGGACGCGCGGAAGTGGCGTCTATTGCTATGCTTCGGGCCGACTCTCACACCCCATTACAACGGGATATATCACCCAGATCTATGAAGACCATGCCAAAACAATATGGATAGGAAGCTGGAACGACGGCTTCTGGACGATTGATCCACAAGGAAAATGCACCAACACTCGTAAGGGAAAACTGCTCGTTTCGAATTTCGTGCGCACCTTTTGTGAGGACAATTCGGGCGTGATGTGGATAGGAACATACCTCGGTCTGACGCGTTACAACCCACGAACCGGGGCTTCTTCTACCTTCACGGCAAACACACAGGAAAAGAGTCTGACCAATTCGAGCATCTGGAGCATCATCAAAGACAATCAGGGAACACTGTGGGTGGGCACCTATTTCGGTGGAGTGAACTACTTTAATCCTGAATATGAAATCTATACTCAATATCGCTTGCAGGAAAAGAACAGGCCCGGACTGAGCAGCCAGATAGTGGGGCGCATGACCGAAGACGACAAAGGAAACCTCTGGATATGTACGGAAGGGGGCGGACTCAACATCTATAATCCCCACACACAAGTCTTCTCACACCATAACCTGCCCGGAACTGCGATTACACAAAATAATCTCAAGGCCATATTCTTCGACAAAACGCGGCGTACGATGTGGGTGGGAACTCACCTTGGAGGCCTCGACCGCATCGAACTTTCAAGCGGGAAGAGTCGCAGCTACAGGCATGAGGCAGGCAATCCGAAGTCGCTTCCCTCCGATATTGTAAGGGATATCAAACCCCACGGCCGTCAGTTGGTCATCGCAACACAGGAAGGTGTTGTCATGATGGATCCCGAGAAAGAAACCTTTACGCCACTCCTGGCCAAGGAAAAACTACGCATCGTGCAGGGACTTTGCATCGACCGACACGGCCGTTTGTGGATTGCCACCGAGTCGCGCGGCGTCTATTGCTATGATTTCTCTACGGGGAAATTCCGCCATTACCAGCGAACTCAGGCCAAGGGAAGCCTCAGTTGCAACAACATCAATAACGTCATGACCGACCGTCAGGGGCGTATCTGGCTGTCAACTGCCAACGATGGCATTGACCTTTACGACGAACGCCACGACAGTTTCATCAATTACGGTCGGCACGAAGGGCTTACAGGCAGCTGTGTTTATGCCATTGCACCCTCTTCCTTGAGCAATAACGAACTGCTTCTCATCACCAATCAGGGCTTTTCGGTATTCAACATCCGGCACAAGACCTTTCGAAACTACAACAAAGACAATGGTTTTCCGTTGGCCACTATTAACGAAAATGCCCTCTATGTGACACGTTCGGGCACGGTTTATCTTGGTGGTGTGCGTGGCATGGTATCCTTCAGGGAACGCGACCTGCACAAGAAGACGAAGCCATATAACCTCCGTTTCACCGGTCTTTATATCAATGGACAGGAGATTTTGCCGGGAGATCAGACCGAGATTCTTAAGCATACATTGCGCTACACCAATGAGATTGAACTCAGTTATGAACGTTCTGTCATCAGTATTGAATACGCATCATCCAACCATATCCGGGCAAACACGCAGCCTCTTGAGTATCGGCTTGTCGGTTCCTCCAATCAGTGGTTCCCCATCGGGACGCGACAAAAGAAGATAGACTTCTTTGATTTGGCCCCGGGAGACTACACCTTAGAACTGCGCTCGGCGGGAACGGCATCGCCTGTTGCCCGACTCGGCATCCGCATTCTGCCTCCATGGTATCGCTCCTGGTGGGCTTATATGGGCTATCTTGTACTGCTCGGCCTTATTGCTCATTGGCTCATACGCAGCTATCGCAAGCGTATCAGGTTGGCAGAGTCGTTGAAATACGAACAACAACATGCAAAAGACATCGAAGAACGCAATCAATCGAAGATTCGTTTCTTTACAAATGTGTCGCATGAAATCAGGACTCCGCTCACAGTTATCATCGGGTTGGCCGAGTCTTTGCTGCATACCCAGCGGTTTACTGCCGACATCTACAACAAACTTCAAGGCATCTACCGCAACAGCAACCTGCTGCGCGATCTGATTTCAGAGTTGCTTGATTTCAAGAAACACGAGCAATCATTGGCCCATCTCTGCGTAGAAGCTGTGGATTGGTCGGCATTTGTGGGCAACATCTGCAACATGTTTAAGGAATACGCCAATAGCAATGACGTCACACTAAACGTGAATGAGGGCACAGATGCAGAGGTTTGGATTGACAAAAGGCAAATGAGAAAGGTGGTCAACAACCTCATTTCGAACGCATTGAAACACACTCCGCAGGGTGGAAACGTCAATGTGACGACTGAATGTGACGGCCAACAGGTCATCCTTCGCGTCGCCGACACCGGCAAAGGCATAGCAGAAACCGACCTTGCCCACGTGTTCGACTGCTTCTATCAGGCTCGGGATTTCGAGTCTTTAACTGAAATGGGCACGGGCATTGGCCTTAATCTGACCCAGAACATCGTGCAACAACATCACGGAACCATTAGCGTAGACTCCGTAATCAATGAGGGAACAACCTTTGTCGTGACGCTTCCTTTGGGCAAAGACCACTTCAAGGAGGACGAAATCAAAGTGAAGAAAGAAGACAAGAAGACAGAGGAAACCGTTGAAGATAAAGCGATTCAGCCTCAACCTGACATTGTCTTGGAAGCTGATGCCATGCCTCCTGTCCGCGAAATGAAAGGAATTGAAGAGGCTACGATATTGATTGTGGAAGACAATGACGACATCCGACAACTGTTGATGACGGTTCTCAGTCCTTACTATCGCATACTTACGGCCGTAGATGGACAGGAAGGACTCGAAGTTATACGCGATGAAATGCCGGATATCATCATCAGTGACGTGCTCATGCCTAATATGTCGGGTATCGAACTCTGTAAGATTATCAAGGAAGATTTCGCCATTTGCCACATTCCCGTGGTGCTTCTTACGGCTCGAACTGCCGTAGAACAGGAACTCGAAGGACTGAAAACAGGAGCTGACGACTATATAACAAAGCCGTTTAATAACGAACTTCTGATTTCAAGATGCAACAATCTCATCAACTCCCGACGCCTGCTTCAACGCAAATTCGGCGAGCATCCGCACACCGAAGCCAACATGTTGGCCTCCAATCCGCTTGATAAAGAGATGCTTGATCGCGCAATGAACATCATTGACAAACATTATATGAACTCGGAATTCAGTGTTGATGTGTTTGCAAGAGAAATGGGAATGTCGCGTACAAGCCTGTTCACGAAGTGGAAAAACCTGACAGGACAGACGCCGAATGAATTCATTATGCGAATTCGATTGCGTAAGGCGGCGAAGATGTTACGTGAGAACCCTCACCTCAGTATAGCCGAAATCAGTTATAAAAACGGTTTTTCAAGTCCACGATATTTCTGCAAATGTTTTAAAGACAGATATCAACAACAGCCTTCGGCCTATCGAAACGGGACGGAATAAACGATGTTTTTCATGACATGAAGCTTTTCCTTTCAGATTAAAGGAGGCTTCATTCCACCGTAAACGCTTTCTTCATTTCGTCCATTGTGGGTGCAATATGCTCGAAGAAACGGCGATAACCGGCACAAAGATAATTCAAACCGGGATTGCCATAGCGGTCGTTGACAAAGCGATTCTTAGGACATTCACCATGACATGCAAAGGCCCAACGGCACTCTTTGCATTGACGGGGGAGCTTGTTATACTTGAGTTGGCTGAAACGTCGCTGCTTTTCGCCGTATAACATCTCTATCAATGTGTGCTCATTGATGTTTCCAAGCTTGTACTGAGGAAACACAAAGTGGTCACAAGAGTATACATCTCCATTGAATTCCATGACTCCAGCATGGCCACATTCCTTTGCATAGATACATGTTCCAGGGGCAACACCGACCCAATTGGCCAGCATGCTGTCGAAAATCTGAACGAAAACGCGACCTATATCCTGCTTAACCCATTCATCAAACAGCCCACAAAGGAAGTTTCCCCATTGCTCGGGAGTGACCGAAAAGTCGGTAACAGGCGCATCAGTAGCGTCATTAATCGATGCCAAATGACGGCCATCGGCATGTTGCACATTACGTTCTACAATGGGAGTAAACTGAATATACTGGCAACCTATACTTTTGAAAAAGCGATAAAAAGCCTGCGGATGGTCTGCATTATAACGGTTGACCACAGCCATGGCATTCCATTCCACGCCATAATGCTGCAGCAATTGAATGCCTTCCATAACCTTCTGCCACGATGGTCTGCCCTGACTGTCGCGCCGATAACGGTCATGAAAGGCTTCAGGGCCGTCGATAGAGATGCCTACAAGCCAATTGTTCGCCTTCAGAAAACGGCACCATTCATCAGTAAGCAGCGTGCCGTTGGTCTGCAGCGAATTATGAATGACGCGGCCTCCGGCATACTTCTTCTGCAATTCCACAGCCTTCTGATAGAACGAAAGCGGACGAAGAGTAGGCTCACCACCATGCCACGTGAAGACCACTTCATTCATGGTCTGTGCTTCAATATAGTCCTTGACGAAGCGTTCGAGCAGTTCTTCGCTCATCTGTCGCTTCGGCTGGTGCTTGTAGAGGTTTGATTTCTCAAGATAATAACAATAGTTACACGCGAGATTACAGGCCGCGCCAACAGGCTTGAGCATCACATACAGCGGACGTGCAAAGGGAGAAATGGTAGTCATAGATTTCGTTCTGAATGCTGACAGATATCTTTCTGTCGTACAATAATACTAAACAAAGACGGCATGCGCAGGCATTTTACCTGCGCATGAGGCCTTATTTTACTTCGTCGGGCCACGGACATGGAGTGCCGCTTGCCTTTTCTGACGGGCGCTGTGCAGCGACCTTACGAAGATAGTTGCCGAGTTTCTTCGAAAGTTTCTTCACGATTGACGGGCGTTCGGCAGCGAGATTATGCGCTTCGCCGATGTCATTAGGAATGTCATAAAGCTCCTTTTTGTGGGTCTTGTAGTTATAAATGAGCTTCCAATCGCCCTCGCGAATAGCACAGTTCAGGCTGATGCCAGGCCCTACATTGCCCCAAACATTGGGATAATTCCACACGAGCATGCGCCCGCGGGAGGGGTCTCCTGTGCCTTTCAGCAATGGGATGAAACTCTTTCCGTCAACCTTTTGCGGCACCTTATAATGCTTGATGCCTGCCATTTCAAGTAAGGTGGGGAAGTAATCTTCTATCATCACATATTGCCTGCACACGGAACCCGGCTTCACCGTTCCAGGCCAACTGACAATCATCGGCTCGCGAATTCCACCCTCATACATGGAGCCTTTGCCCGATTTAAGCGGCGAATTCTGCGTGAAAAGCGGCTGATCGCGCCATTGACTTCCCGTGGCATAGCCCCCATTGTCGCTCATGAAGATGACTATCGTGCGTCGGGTTTCATCGTTTTTATCAAGCCAATCAAGGATATCTCCAAGGCTCTTGTCCATTCCTTCCACGAGAGAAGCATAGGCAGCCTCTTTCTCCGAGAGCCCTTTCTTCAGGTATTTGTCATAGTAACGTGGGTCACGATCAATGGGAATATGCACCGCATAATGAGACATGTAAAGGTAGAACGGTTGGTTATAAAGCTTGGCCTTGTCGAGCGATTTCAGTGCTTCGCGCGTCAAAGCCTCCGTGAGAAAGGTGCCTGTGTCCCAGTATTTTTCAAGCCCGGGGATAGCCATTTTGTGCTGTTTTGCAGGGTTGTCAGCGTTTCCATAGTGGCGTTCACTGAGATAAGTCGCAGGCCCTCCGCCCGCATGTCCTGCGATATTGACTTCAAATCCCCAGTGATGTGGGTCTTCGCCAGGCGTATCCCGTGCACCCCAATGAGCCTTTCCGCAATGTATGGTGTGATAACCTGAGGCCTGAAGGAGGTTGACAAACGAGGTCGCCCTATAGGTGTTGCGGCATCCTTCAACGCCACTGATGCCGTTATAATTCCATTCGGGAAGCGTCAATTGGTCGTCTTTGAGGTCGGTAGACTTGTTCTTTTCCAATGTCCAGTTGGTCACTCTGTGACGTGCAGCATTGCTTCCCGTCATCAGACTGCACCGACTTGGCGAGCTGATCGGACATGCATAAGCCTGACTGAACATCATGCCTCGCGCTGCCAATCGCTCCATATTGGGCGTTTCGTAGCGGTCATTATACATCGTGCGTTGGGTCCAGAAAGGCAGCGAAGTATCTTGCCAGCCCATGTCGTCTACCATGAAAAGAATGATGTTCGGACGATTGTCAACGCGATCTTGTGCCCGGGCAGACGATGCCACTGCCAAGAACATGGCTGACAAGGCAACCGAGAAGTGGCCCATAGGTATAGGCTGAAATGTTTTCATTGTATGTCGGAATTTGGTTTTGTTACATTCTTTCTGAACCTCGTGTGAACGATATTGCCACACGACATCACAAAGATAACATTTTATTTAGATAGGTGTAACCGAAAAACAAGACTTTTGAATGATTTTGTAAGGATTATGAATGAAAACGGAGATTGCAGCACTCTGTTTGTCAATCAAATTCAAACAGGATTTGCATTCGCCTCAAAAATTGATTATCTTTGCCGTAGGGAAAGTGACAACGCGCTTTCCTTTTTTTATGTCTTGTGGCAAAACGCAATGCAATCTGCGTCAAATCACAGTGCAACTTGACGCAAACTATACGATAACTTGACGCAGATGGCGATGTGTTCTGATGCAAAATGCAAGGTGAAGTGATGGGATTTGCTGTGTAACATGATGCAGATGAGCGTGCAAGCCAATTGTCGCTGGCTCTTGTAAAAATGGTTTTTGTTGATTATTTTGAGTTTTTCCTTAAAAAAACATAATGCAAGCCCATGTGTCATCTTGGGCTTTAGACAGTGCATTATGAGTCTTCAGCCAAGCTTCAGGGGTGTTCATCAAAAGGTTTCTATTGGCTGTATCAACTTTTAAAAGGTATGAAACATATGACAACTCCGAAGAAACCGCTTTGCTCCTGAACTTTAGGCATTATTCCATAAAATTCAAACAAATACATGCTTTTGTGCAAATTTGTAATTCTTTTGAACAATTTTACCATTCCATTATGTCCTAATATGCTAAATTTGTCACCGAAATAACGTAATAATCTTTTGGGACTTTCCAATTATTAACCTAACACTTATTTAACTTTATGAGAAACAAAAACAGTAATGTACCTTGGAAAAAGGCCCTATTCTGTACTACGCTTGCATTGACTTCAATGTCAGTTCATGCCGGAACTACAATGACAGGGACGAGCGAGAACGGCCAAATGCCAATGGCTACTGCACAGGATTTGGTGACAGTAACAGGCCATGTATCTGACGCTATGGGCCCAATGATCGGTGCTACGGTCATGGAAAAAGGAACATCTAACGGCTGCGTGACCGACCTCAGCGGCCAGTTTACGCTGAAAGTGAAATCAGCGGATGCCGTGCTTATCGTTTCGAGCGTAGGCTATACGACACAGGAAATCAAACTCCGAGGACGGAAAACCCTGAATGTTACCTTGGCAGAAGACAACAAACTGCTGAATGAAGTGGTTGTTGTTGGTTATGGAACACAGAAGAAAGTAAACATGACAGGTTCTGTTTCGTCAATTGATGTGTCGAAACTTGCCGAAAGTCGTCCGCTCACTAACGTTTCCCAGGCACTTGCCGGCTTAGCAGCCGGAGTCTCGGTGACTTCAAATCACAACCGCCCCGGTGATGACAACGCGTCTATTCTGGTGCGTGGTCAAGGCACATTGAACTCTGCTGCGCCATTGGTTATCATCGATGGATCAGAAGCCGGCATTAATACTGTGAACCCACAAGACATCGAATCGATCTCCGTTCTTAAGGATGCAGCCTCTGCAGCGATATATGGTTCACGGGCAGCCAACGGTGTTATCCTCATCACTACCAAGAGTGGAAAGAGTGGTAAAATAAAGGTTGACTATAATGGTTATGTTTCTTTCGAGTCAATTCGCAAGACTCTGACCCCTGTTTCAGACTATGCACGCTACATGGAACTCATTAATGAGGGCTATGCTAACAGTGGGAAGAAAGCTCCTTTCAGCCAGAAATCAATTGATGCATGGCGCAATGACGCAGGTAAGAACCCTTTGCAGTATCCTAATACAGACTGGGTGGACGAGACTTTCAAAAGCTCTGCTTCAACAAACCATGTCATCTCTGTCTCCGGAGGATCAGACAAGATACGTTTCTATGGTTCATTCGGCTTCATGAATAATCCCGGTGTAATGCACAATGCAGGCTTTACGAAATACAACGGACGTTTGAATCTCGATGCAGATGTAGCCAAATGGCTCAACATCGGCTTCCAGATGAGTGGCTATGTATCAGACATGCAGCCCGGATATAACGAGATTGACAACGTCTTCACCTATACTTCTGCAACGACTCCGGGTATGGTTTTCCGTGCTCCCGACGGCAGGTTTGGTGCTATGAACAATGAGGAAGACGCCGCACAGAGTGCTAACAACAACCCTTTGATACGTGCATATAAGTGGGCAGGAACCGACCGTAAGAATAACTTCCACCCTCGTTTCCTTGCCACAATCAAGCCTATGAAGGGACTTTCTGTGGCATTGAGCTACTCATATGAACTGCTCGACGAGGACATTATGCGTAAGCCTGTGGTGCAGGAAGGCTGGAACTTCCAGACAGAGCAAAAGACTTACACGACCAAATCGAAGTTTAATATCTATAATAAAAACAGCAAGATAGAACGCTATTTCAATGATATAGTGCTCAGATACAACAGTAAATACTTCAAGAACAACCTCACCATGAACTTCATGTTGGGTGCCAGTCAGGAGCTTTACCGTTCAAAAGACATCAATGTTACCAAGCAAGACCTGATTGACTTGAGCATGAGTGTGCTCGATGGTGCTACAGGTCAGGCCAGCGCTAACGGTGGATTGTCTGAATGGGCCATGCGTTCTTACTTCAGCCGACTTAACCTTAACTGGCAAGATCGCTATTTAATGGAGTTCAATCTCAGAGCCGACGGTTCATCACGCTTCCAGAAAAGCAAGCGTTGGGGATATTTCCCATCACTCTCTGCAGCATGGCGTATGGATCAAGAGAAGTTCATGGAGGGTGCTTTCAATGGTCAGTTAAGCAATCTGAAGCTTCGTGTTTCTTATGGTTCATTGGGTAACAACGCTGTCGGTAACTATGCTTCACAGTCACTTTACACGAGCAAGAAAGGCGCGTTGAATTATGTTTTAGGCAATACAATGGTGACAGGTATGGCACAGACAGCCTTGGCCAACGAAAAGTTATCATGGGAAACCACTAACGTATTCGACCTTGGTTTTGACTTTGGTTTCTTCAAAAACAAACTGACGGGAACGTTTGATTACTTCAATAAACGTACGACCGATATCCTGATTGACCTCCCCGCACCGGCTGTGCACGGTACAACAAGCCTTCCAAAGGTAAACAGTGCAACCGTAACCAACCAAGGTGTAGAGTTTACTTTGGGTTGGCAAGACCGTGTGAATGAATTCAGTTATGGTGCAACTGCCAACTTCACGTTCATCAAGAACAAAGTCAACAAGTTCAAAGGCAAGGATAAAGGGGGTATGGCTATCAGTGGTGCAAACCTTATTTGGGAAGGACACAGCATCAATTCTCAGTATCTCCTGCGTGTTGAAAGACTCTTGCAGACCGATGAAGACATGAAACGCGTTCAGGAAATCATTGATAATGCGCCTATAGGTGCAGACGGAAAGAAAGTCAATCCATTTGCAGCTTTCGGCACACCTAAGAAAGGTGACCTGCTTTATAAGGACGTAAATGGTGATGGTGTCATTGACAATAACGATAAAGAGATTGTCAGCGACGGTCCCAATCCTAAGTTCATCATGGGCTTGAGCCTTAATGCTGCATGGAAAGGCTTTGATATCTCTGCCTTGATACAGGGCGCATTCGGTGCCAAGGTGTATTGGCAGCATGCGGCATACAACACTCCTACCGTGCGCTACGGTTACCAAATCAACAAGGAAATAGCCGATGGACGCTGGTATGAAGGCCGCACCGATGCAAAATATCCCCGCCTTGTGGAATATCAGGACGAGCAGAACACGAAGTATAGCGACTTCTATTTGGAGAACAAGAGCTTCGTAAAGATTCGTAATATCCAATTAGGTTACACGCTTCCTAAGGCACTGACTGCAAAGATCCATATCGAACGGGTGCGCATCTACGGCAGTTTGGAGAACTTCTTTACCTTCACTAAGTATAAGGGTTTCGACCCTGAAGTAAGTGGAATGGCATATCCTTCAATGAAACAGGCTGTAATTGGTCTGAATGTCTCATTCTAAATACATGATAATATGAAAATCAAATATATAACGATTGCTGCTATTGCAATGACAATGTCCCTGCATAGCTGCTACGATCTGGATAGAGTTCCTGCCGATCAACTAAGCTCCAAACAGTTCTATAAGAACGAAGAGCATGCTAAGGAGGCGATGATGGCTGTCTATAGTCAAATGCAGGAGCCGGATGTTTTCGGTCTCCAATTCTCATTGGATGGCTTAGGAGGTATCGCTATGGGATATGACCCACCATCGTATCAGCCTGTACAACGTGGTACTTATGACGTGAAAAACGGGAAAGTATTAGGCAAATGGCAAGGTATTTACGAAGGCATCGCACGTGCAAATGGCGTATTACAGAATGTTGACCGCTGTGAGATGACTGATGAACTGAAAGCTCAATACAAGGCTGAAGCTAAGTTCATGCGTGCGCTTTACTATTTCACACTCATGGATTTCTTCGGTGGTGTGCCTGTCTATGACGAGTCGGTAATTGTCGGCGAAAGCTATAGTGAGATGAAAAATCCCCGTGAACCAATTGAAAAGGTACGCGAGTTTGTATTGAAAGACCTTGCAGAAGCGTCCGATAAACTGCCTGAAGCTTGGGATAAAGCTAACTATGGGCGTGCTACAAAATATGCAGCTATTGCATTGACCGGTAAGGTTTATCTGTATGCCAAAGAGTATAAGAAAGCCTTAGAGTGCTTTGAGAAGGTCGTAGCTTCAGGGAAATACGCGCTTTATAACGACTATGCAGGACTCTTTAAGCCAGGAGGTGACGAGTCATCTGAAATGATTTTCGCCATTCAGAACATGGGGGGAGTCGGCACAGACCATGGAATGCCGATGTGTTTCTACATGGGAGCCCGTGAAACCTTTGGCAGTTGCTGGAACAATGTCATGGTTTCTCAACACTTTGTAGACACTTATGAATATAAAGATGGGCGTCCTTTCGACTGGGATGATTGGTTCCCAGGCATCAAGACCGATAATAATGTCAAGGTAAAAACCTTCCGTGCCACAATGGAGAAAGGCAAAGTGAAGGCTTACCCGGCAGGAAAAGCAAAACTGTTGGAAATGTATGGCAAGCGCGATCCACGCATGAATGCAACCGTAATCTTGCCTTATACAAACTATACCGGCTGGTTCGCCAATGCACAAGAGGACTGCGAATTTGTTATTGCGCCCTCTATTACGAGTGGAAAAGGCTACATCCGCGTCAATGGTAACTATGAAACCTATCTCTGGCGCAAGTTTGTTCCCGAGGGAAATATGGGAGGAGCCATCAACAACCGCGCTCACACACCTATCAACTTCCCACTAATCAGATACGCAGACGTATTGCTCATGATGGCAGAATGTCAGAATGAATTAGGCCATCAGAACGAAGCTGTGGCCTTGATCAATCAGGTAAGAGCACGCAAGAGTGTCGAGATGCCTGGCATCAACAGTGGGCCTGCCTATCTGAAAGCAACGACCAAGGATGAAGTATTCGAGAGAATCAAGCATGAAAGAGCTGTCGAACTTGCAGGAGAAGGATGGAGTTTCAGTGATTTCAAACGCTGGAAACTCTTGGAAACTCTTGACAAACGGAAAGAAACCGATATCACAGGAAAGTTCCGCTACGTACGTTCTGTGACGAAACGTGACTATCTATGGCCGATACCGGCAGACGAAATAGAAAAGAACGGAAACCTCACTCAAAACCCAGATTGGTAGTTTTAGGTTATATATGTACATGAATGGTGATTCCCGCGAGATGTGAATCTGTGCGGGAATCTTTTTTGATTTAATGCTAAAATGATGAAGAAAACGATTTTCATAATATGCTTACTCTTCACGGTTCTGTGCACTTCGCAGGCCTATGAAAAGCGAAATCTACTACAAAACAACGTCTCAGAAGCCCTCATACAGAGTTCACTTGTGATGCATCAACAGTGGGTTCCTTATCCAAAATATGCCGACCGTGCAGGTTGGGAAACCTTACTTGGTGCTGAGAAAAAGCCTATTATAGAGGCTGGCGAGCGCTATCTTGACTATCAATGGCAGGTTGTCCGGGCCACAGATTTCCTTGATTATGAACGGTCAGGGAACCGTACAACCATGCAAAAACCCTATAACCAAAACATCAACGTGCTGAGTCGTTTGCTTGTAGCTGAACTTGCAGAAGGACGTGGGCGCTTTGTAGATGATTTGATTAACGGCGTGTTCTTCTTCTGCGAAATGACCTCTTGGGCCGAGTCTGCCCACCTTGCTGCCTACCAGAAAAGCCACAGGGCATTACCTGATTATCGTGAGGAAATTCTCGAACTACGTCAAGGAGATATTGCACAACTGCTTGCTTGGACGTATTATTTCATGAAAGATGAGTTTGATAAAGTCGACCCGATAATCGCCAACCGACTGCGTTATGAACTGCAACGACGCGAACTTGACCCTTTCTTCAAACGCAATGACTTCTGGTGGATGGCACGAAATTACAAACAAGACCGTCTGCTCAACAACTGGACACCATGGTGTAACGCCAACGCCTTGTTCTGCTTCATGCTCTTGGAAAACAATCCTGAAGAACTCACCAAGGCCATCCGTCTATCTATGGAGTCTGTGGATGAATACCTGAACTACGTTAAAAGCGACGGAGCTTGCGAGGAGGGCCCCTCCTATTGGGGTCATGCAGCCGGCAAACTCTTTGAATATCTCTCTGGCCTGTCACTCATTACAGGGGGTAAAGTAAACTTCTTTTCGCAGCCACAAATCAAGAAAATGGGCGAATATATCGCTGCTTCATACATCGGAGACGAATGGGTTGTCAACTTTGCCGACGCTTCTGCACGAGCCAACGAACTTAATACGATGCTCGTTTATCGCTATGGTGTCGCCGTCAACAGCCCTGTCATGAAGGCTATGGCAGCCATGCGTGCGAAGGCTTATCCTCCGAAACTGCCCTCCACCTGGCTCGACCTGTATCAAGAACTCGAAAATCTGCGCAGCCTTCCAAAGCTGAAAAGCGAGACAACGACCTATCGCCCGCCACGCTTTATGTGGTATCCTGAGACCCAGTTCTGCTACATGCGCTCCGGCAATATGTTCCTCGCTGCCAAGGGAGGACACAACAACGAAAGCCACAACCATAATGATGTGGGCACCTGCATCCTTGCCATTGACAACGTTCCTCTGCTGATTGATGCCGGCGTGGGCACCTATACCAAGAAGACTTTCAGCAGCGAACGCTATACGATATGGACCATGCAGAGCAACTATCACAATCTTCCCATCATCAATGGACAACCCGAAAGCTTTGGAACTCAATATCATGCAACGCAGGTTCGTGCCGATGAAAAGCGTTGCATCTTTACTGCAGATATTGCCAAAGCCTACCCGGAAGATGCTGCCGTAGACAGCTGGATACGCGCTTATCAGCTCCAGAAAAACCGTCTTGTCATTACAGATGACTATCGCTTAAAAATGAAAAAGGCTCCCAATCAGCTGAATTTCATGACTTGGGGAAACGTAGATATCAGCGAGAAAGGACGCATCAAGCTGCACATCAACAAGGTAAAAGCCACGCTTTCCTATGATGCCAACGTGTTCAAACCCACTGTTGAAGCCGTTGAACTGACCGACCAGAGACTCTCTAAGGTGTGGGGCGACCGCATCTATCGCATCACGCTCACGGCCAATGACCAAGCGCTCAGCGGTCAATATCGCTGCACTGTGACCCGTGATAACCCTTAAAAAAGATTGTTTATGCTCAACTATACCTCTTTTACACACAGCAGAAGCAACTCCATACAGCGGTTGTTTCTGCTGCTTTCGTTGGTCTTCATGACCACGATTTCAAGCGCCCAGCGCGCCGTTATCCCTCTGAATAACGACTGGTTGTTTCGCTTTTCCCATGAAGTGCATAAGGGAAGCGGTCATAAAGTCGCCCTCCCTCACACCTGGAATGCCGTTGATGCCCTCAGCGGAAAACCCGACTACAAGCGTGGAATAGGCAACTACAGCCGTTCACTCTTTGTGCCCGCATCATGGCAGGGACGCCGTATCTTCATCCGTTTTGAAGGCGCAAACACCACCACTGACCTCTTCTTGAACGGCAAACACATTGGAGAACATCGGGGAGGTTACGGCGCTTTCATCTTCGAACTGACCGACAAACTCATCTATGGCGCCAAGAACCAACTGCTCGTCCGCGTCAACAATGCCGAGCAACTCGATGTAATGCCGCTCGTGGGCGACTTCAATTTCTATGGCGGAATATACAGAAACGTGGCTTTACTGCTGACAAACGACGTCTGTATTTCGCCCCTTGACTATGCTTCGCCAGGCATCTACCTGCGCCAAACGAAAGTAGATGCACAGCAGGCCGACGTGAAAGCCGATGTCATGCTCGACAATCCTACCGACAAAACACAACAGGTAGAGGTTGCCGTGGAAGTGTTTTCAGGCGGAAAATCCATCAGCAAACAACAGAAAAGCATCCGTCTTGAGGCGCAAGCCATGGTGGAAAAGCACACGATTCCATTCACCATACACCGTCCTCATCTATGGAATGGCACGCAAGACCCCTTTATTTATAAGGTGAAAGTGAGTCTGTGGCAGGGTAAAACACTGCTCGATGAGGTTGAACAGCCCTTGGGCCTACGCTATTATAAAGTCGACCCTGCCCGCGGTTTCTTCCTCAACGGTCGCCATTTACAGCTGCATGGTGTTTGCAGACATCAAGACCGAGCCGTTGTGGGCAATGCCCTCGCGCCGGAAGATATCCGGGAAGACGTGAAACTGATGCGCGAAATGGGCGTCAATGCCGTGCGTCTGGCCCATTATCCACATTCAAGCTACACCTACGATCAAATGGATCGGGCAGGCATTGTGACCTGGGCTGAAATCCCATTTGTTGGGCCAGGCGGCTATGCCGACAAGGGATTTGTCGACAGCGAGCGTTTTCGTGCCAACGGAAAAGCGCAACTTTGCGAACTCATCCGACAGCATTTCAATCACCCAAGCATTTGTTTCTGGGGATTGTTCAACGAACTTAAATACGAAGGTGACAATCCTTCAGACTATATCCGCGAGCTAAACACGCTGGCACATGCCGAAGACAGCACGCGACTCACTACCTGCGCGAGCAACCAAATGGGCGAAATGAACTTCATTACCGACGTGATGGCATGGAACCGTTACGACGGTTGGTATGGCTCTACGCCCTCAACCTTAGCCACATTCCTTGACGAAATGCATGCCAAGTACCCGCAACTTTGCATCGCATTGAGTGAATATGGAGCCGGCGCCTCCGTCAGACAACAGCAAGACTCGCTGATCCAGCCTCAACCAAACAGCTGGTGGCATCCCGAAAACTGGCAGACTTTCTACCACATCTGCAATTGGGATATCATCTCACACAGGCCTTTCCTCTGGGGCTCTTTCGTATGGAACATGTTTGATTTCGGTGCTGCTCATCGCACAGAAGGCGACCGGCCAGGCATCAACGACAAAGGACTTGTGACGCATGACCGCAAGACAAAGAAGGATGCCTACTACTTCTACAAGGCCAACTGGAACCCCGAACCAATGGTATATATTGCAGGAAAGCGATGCACGGAACGCAAAAAGGGAGATATCGACTTATGGGTGTTCTCCAATTGTAAGTCGGTTACGCTCACCATCAACGGCAAACCGTTGCCTGCTCTCACACCCAACGACATCTCGCTCTGCACTTTCCACATTACGCTTCAACCCGGATTGAACCGTATTGTGGCAAAAGGAATGAAGGCAGGAAAGTCGGTAAAGGACGAATGGGAAGTAGAAACAGAAGGCTTTCACTAAGGCCTAATGCTCACCCCAGCCCCTCCCTAAAAGGGGAAAAAGCCTTACTTACAGTCCTTACCAGTGAAAGTGCGGCGACTTTTAAAGCCACTGCAATGACTCATTCGCCTGCCTCCCTCTCATTACACAGCATAAACCAAGGGTTTCTTTCGTTTATGTTTATTTAACAAAATAATCAAAAAGATTGACAAGGAGAATGGAGTTCTTTCGCCTTGTCAATCTTGTTGTCTGGCCATTCCTTTCACTTTACTTCATCATCTGCACCATTTGACTACGCATGTTGATACAGATTGCACGATGAAATGACACAAATTGCGAGGCAATTCCATATCAAAACACCATGCAATTTGCTGCATATCATCCTCTCTTTCGCAAGATAACACGAAAAAAGGGAAAGCACTTGTGCACTCTCCCTGCGGCAAAGATAATGATTTTTCGAGGCGATTGCAAATCTGATGTGAAAGAAGTTGACAAATTCAAAGATGCTTAAAGCAAGACAAAGGACTTCCTGTTACGATATTTTTTGTACCTTTGTAAACACTAAGAAAAATCAATCGCGAATGAAAGATATATGCTGCATCGGGCATATTACCCGTGACAAGATTATCACTCCCCGTCAAACTGTCTCTATGGCAGGCGGGACTGCCTTTTATATGGCACATGGAATCAACCATCTGCCCCATGACATTGCATTCCAATTAGTGACGAAAATCGGCTCGGAATCGCGCGAAGAGGTCGACCGTATGCGTCGTGAAGGCATTGATGTGCTGTGTTATGACAGTCTGCACAGTGTATATTTTGAAAACCGATATGGCACAGACAGTAACCGAAGAACACAGCGAGTGTTGGCCAAAGCCGACCCATTTACGCTGGCCGAAATGCAGCCTTTAGAGGCCAAGGTGTTTCATTTAGGCAGTCTGTTGGCCGATGATTTCCCGCCCGAAGTAGTCAGATATCTGTCTGCAAAGGGTCGGATTTCGATTGATGTACAAGGCTATCTGCGCGAAGTAAGAGGCGAAAACGTCTGTGCAGTCAATTGGAAAGACAAGGAAGAAATCCTTTCTTGCACCGATATTCTAAAGCTCAACGAACACGAAATGGAGGTTATCACCAACTCGAAAGACCCACGCACGGTGGCCACCCAGCTTGCAGCGTTGGGCGTGAAAGAGGTGGTAATCACGTTGGGAAGCTATGGAAGCCTCATCTATGCCGACAAAAAGTTCTATGAAATTCCTGCATATGAGCCACGGGAGGTTGTAGATGCCACGGGATGTGGCGACACTTACTCTGCAGGTTACCTCTACATGCGCAGTCTCGGGGCCGATTTTGAAGAGTCAGGGAAGTTTGCAGCCGCCATGTGTACCTCCAAATTAGAGCACAACGGCCCTTATGACGGGAAGTAAGAAGAAGGCTATTCTGCTTTCTTCTCCTCTGTCTTTTTCATTTTGGGAAGCACTAAATTCAGCACAACTCCCACGATGGCAGAGAGTCCTATGCCCGAAATGGCGAAGTTTCCACTTGACAGCACGGCGCCGCCAAGCCCCATGGTAAGCATCACTGAGATGATAATGATGTTGCGAGTGTCGTTCATATCGACTTTACGTTGCATCATGTTCTGAATGCCGACGCTTGCTATCGTGCCGAAAAGCAATAGCATAATCCCCCCAAGAACAGCCTTCGGTATGCTCTGAAGCAAGGCACTGAGCTTGCCGATGACCGAGAAAAACAATGCTGTCGCAGCTGAAATGCGGATTACGGCAGGGCTTGTCACTTTGGTTATCGACATGGCACCCGTCACTTCTGAATAGGTTGTTTCGGGTGGCCCGCCTAAAAATGCAGAGGCAAGGCAGGCAAGTCCGTCGCCAAGCATGGTGCGATGAAGCCCCGGATTGACCACAAACTCCTTCTTTGCCACGGCACTGACCACGTAAACATCGCCGATGTGCTCTAACACAGGAGCAATAGCTACAGGGAGCATATACAGGAATGGTGCCCAACTGAAATGTGTAATCGTATCGAATTTCACGGGGAATGAGAACCAGGAAGCAGCCACAACACCCGAGAAGTCGACCTTGCCGATACACAAAGCAACGATATATCCCACGACAACCCCCGAGATAATAGGCACGAGTTTCATAAGCCCCTTGCCGAAAGTGAGCACGAGTATGGCCGTGAACAGTGAACTGAAAGCCAGCAACCAATCAGACTTTGCCATGTTTACAGCAGTCTCCGAGAGTGAAAGACCAATCAGAATAATGACCGGCCCGATAACAACTGGTGGGAAAATACGGTTAAGAAGCTTTCTTCCTTGCCATTTTATAAGGGCACTCATGCCAAAGTAAACCACGGAAACTGCCGTCAATCCAGCCAATGCTCCGCCTAATCCCCACTGCTCTGATGCCACATTAATCGGTGCAATAAAAGCAAAAGAAGAACCTAAGAATATGGGGACTCGCCCTTTAGTTACAAAGTGAAAGATAAACGTTCCGAGTCCGGCGGTGAGCAAAGCTGTAGCAGGATCAATGCCTACTAATATTGGAACGAGGACGGTTGCACCAAAGGCAACAAACAAAAACTGTATGCCTACAACGACCTTTTTCCCAAGAGATAAGTTTTCTGTATTCATGAATTAAGGAATAACTTTACGTTTGCAAAATTACAAAAAAATAGGGAAAACAAGGTCGTATATGGGTGATATATCATCAATTTCTTTTCAACTGCAACGCTAAGACAATGCTTCCAAAGAAGAAGAACGATGTTCAGGCTCCCTCATTTATGTGCATCCTGCCCTGATCATGTACCGAACCAGGAAATAAAAAGCCTTCCCCTTCAGTATGAAGAGAAAGGCCTTGCTGTGTTTTCCAAATTGAGATCAGCTATTTTATATTGTCTTTTATTTAATAGATAATCTTAATTCCTGCAAAGAAACAACGTGGCAATCCTGGGCCATAGATATAGGCTGAGTCGCGTCCCCAACCCTTATCGAAGTCCTTTTGATAGGCGTTGGTGAGGTTCTGAATGCCGGCGTTCAGCTCCAGCTTCACGTAATCGGAGAGCCGGATGTTGTAGGCCAGTTTCGTGTTGAGCGTGAAGAAGGCCGGTGTGTCGACAGCTTCGGGCCCTACTTCGGTTCCGTCTTCGAGCGTGTGCTTGGCATGTCCGACGAGCATTCGGCCCGTGTAGTTGCCCGAAAGCGAGGCCGAGAGGTTCTTGAGTGGCGTGAACGAGGCCGTGAAGTAGCCGTAGGCAGAGGGCGTACGCATGAATTTCTTCACCTTGGGAGCGTCTTCGTCCCACTCCGTCTCTTCGTCATAGTGACTTTGCTGCAGCGTCATTCCGGCCTGAAGTTGGAACCATGAGGTGAAAGCTGCCTTTCCTTCGAGGTTCAGTCCGAGCACTTTTGCGCCGCTTCCGTTGTAGCGTTCCTGCACGCGGTTACCCTCGCTGTCCTTCGTGTTGAGCTGTCTTAGGGCGAAAACATCGGTCAGATGGGTGTAGAAGCCCTCGATGAGGAAGTTCGTTTGCACGCTTCCTATCGTCTGATAAAGGTCGGCCGAGAGACTGAAACTGTGTGAACGCTCCTCTTTAAGTCCGCTTGCCAGTCGCGTAACGATGCGTTCTCCGCCTGCAAACCCCACGTGAAGGTCTTCGTCGAATGCCTGCGGTGCGCGGAAACCACTGGAGTAACTGGCCCGCAGATTGATGTTTTCTGTGGGGTTATAGCGCAGGTTCACGCGCGGACTGAAGATGGCATGACGGATCAGATTGTGCTTGTCTATGCGCCAACCCAGCAGGAAACTCCACGTCTTATTCTTCCATTCGTTTTGCAAATAAGCGCTGGCAATCCTCGATTTCTGCTCAAGTAGATGGTTATATCCGATGATTTTGTCTTTCAATGCATCATGGTTATACTCTGCACCGAGGGTGAGATCGGATGGCATAAAGAGCAGGTTATCGAACTGATGGAGGTATTGTAAGCCCGTAACAGTAGTGAAATCTGTGGTACGTCCGTAGGCTTTTTGCGCTGCAATTCGGTCGGCGAAAGAACCTTCACCGATGCCACCATAGTAGCTTTTCCGCGTGGTATTGCTGAACGAGAAATAGGCTTTCAGGCGGTTCTTGTAGTCATTTGACGAGAGATCGTAGGCCAAGTTGCCCCCGTTGATGTCGTGGTCGAGCTGCTCGGTGATGTTGGCTTCGTGGGGCGGAAGGTCCAAGTTGTTGCCTCCCCTTCGGAATTCACTGATGTTATGATACTGCAATGAGAGCTTTGAATAAGGCGTAAACTTGTAAAAAGCACTCAATCCGAGCGTCTGATTCCGCAGGTTTGGCAATTCAGTATAGCCGTCTCCGTCGTGGTCAAAGCCTGGTCTGTAATGGTGTTGACCATAGACATAGAGGCCTGTTTTGCCGTCTTCGCTCACCACAGAGACGTTGGCTGTGGTGTTATTCTCCATGCCTCCCTTTCCTTCTATGGACGTCGTTGTGTGGCTCACTTCGGCAGAATTGCGCACAGGTTCCTTGGTAATGACGTTGATGGTGCCTCCGATGGCCGACGCACCATATAGCGCTGAGCCGCCACCCCGCACCACTTCGATGCGATCGATCATGTTTGAAGGGATTTGTTCCAAGCCATATATGCCGTTGAGCGAGGTGAAAATAGGGCGCGAATCAATCAATATCTGACTGTAATGTCCGTCAAGTCCGTTGATACGCACCTGTGAAAAGCCACAGTTCTGACAGTTGTTTTCGGTGCGTACACCGGGCTGGAAGTTCAGTCCCTGCGCCATACACATGGCGTTGGTTTGGTCAAACAGCTTGCTGTCCAACACGTTTACGAGGGCCGGAGCCTCGCGCCTTAGTGTCTGTGAGCGGTTGGCTGTGAGCACAACTTCGTCCAAAGCGATGGCATCTTCGGTGAGTGTGAAGTTCACTTCTTGCGAACTATTCGCGCTGATTTCTATCTCATGGGTAGCCGTTCGATAGCCCAATGCCTTCGCTTCAACAGTATGTTTGCCCACAGGAAGGTCCTTTAAGTAATAGTGACCGGTAGCATCTGTGGCGGTTGTCAGCGTGGTTCCCCTCACAGAAACGGTCACATAGGCCAGGTGTTCATTGTCTTTTGCTTGGACAACATGCCCATAGATGTTCGCATCGGTGCGGTTTTTCGCCACCGGTTCGCCCGCCTTACCGGGCAAGGAAAGTGTGCACAGCAGTGCCATCAAGCCTAAAAAGCATTTTGTTTTCATATGATTGCGTTTTAAATTCTACGGTTTGATTTGTCAAATGCAAAGATACGCCTTCCGTTTTCGGCTCACAATACCTATTAATAAGCAATTCACAGCTGCCCCGCATACCTTGTTTTATTACTCGGTTTTCGGTATTTCGGCCGGTTGTTTGTTTGAAACAATGTTATTTTTCCAGCCGAAAGACCCGATATTCCTTGTCGAATGACTACCTTTGCGGCATGAATTTTCATCATCATTAAAGCCATATTCGCATGAAAATATTAATCCTCGGACTCGGTGTCATCGGCTCTACGTATGGCTATATCCTACGGAAAAGCGGGCACGATGTGGCACATTACATTCGTCCCACGTCGCAGAACCATGCCACCGAAAGCCTCTCTGTGTCGTTGCTCGACGGCCGGAACGATAAGAAAGGGCTGCAAACGGAAGACCATTATCCTATAACTCGCGCCACACCCGGCAGCCGTTACGACTTCATCATCGTCAGTCTGTCGTCCCTCCGCCTTGAAGAAGCACTCGAAACCCTTCGCGACAACCGCTTCGAAGGAACGATATTGCTCTTCTGCGGCGTATGGGAAAGTCGCGAACATATCGAACGTATCATGACCGGAAGGCCTTACCTGTTGGGCTATCCCGTTGCAGGAGGACGACTGAACAAGGCAGATTGCCGACTGGAATGCGTGGTTTTCGACCACATTATGCTTGAATCCCGCGAGCGAACCGCTGTCGAAAACTACGACGATATCACCCGTTCTTTCCTCCAATCCGGCATAAAAAGCGAGTGCCCCCACGACATGTTGGAGTGGATATGGCTGCATATGAGCATCAATGCCGGCGTGATTTCGACCATCATTGCCCTTGCCGAAGCCGACCCAAAGCGGGCAGACGAGTGTGTGGAAAGGCTGATGAACAGCACCCATCTCCTGCGCCGTGCGGTGCTGACGGTGCGCGAATGTATGAAGATCGTAGCCGGTCGGGGCGTCAACTTGCGCCATTACAGGGGCGAAGTGCTCCCGTTCCGGCTCCCCGTTTGGCTTTCTGCGCCACTGATGAAGCGCATGTTTGCCACCCAAATCCTGACACGTCAGATCATGTTGCTGCATGCCAACGTGCCCGATCTGCTCCATGTCTGCCGACTTGTCTACCGTGAGGGGAAGGCGCAGTCGGCCGACTGCCCTCTCTTCAACGACAATGTGGAGCGGTATATGCAGCCCTAAACGACAGTTCCTCCACTATTTTCTGAGCCCCATTCCATCGTTGTCAGCCCATCGCTGCATGGAAATTGCAGTGCGTGAAAGTGCAAGTGGAAATACCGAAAGACAGGCGTTCCATGCAGCAGGATACCAACTTGATAACCAACAACTTACATGCTACGTTCTAATATCAGTCAAATTGCGTTGTAATTCCATTCATTTTACCGCGCAATCTGCGTCAAGTTACAGTGTAAAGTGACTCAAGTTACAGCGTCATTTGATGCATGTTGCTATTCAGTTTGTTTTAAGATGTGCTGAGGCTTCAATCTTTTCCGGGCTGATTTATACTTCATTAGATTGCTATTGAGCCAGTGTTGGCAGGAGAGAATACAGCTAAGCGTGTCGGATTTATACTCCATTAGATTGCTGTTGAGCCCGTGTTTGAAGGATTACTTTATGGTTAAATAACTTTAAAAGCGAACAACCAAAGACTTATCTTCGTATATTTGCGAGGAAAACACAGGTTTAATTTTATTACCTTAACATAGAAACACATGATGAACATTCCTACCGTTTTTTGGCTTGTACCATTGGCTTCGGCAGTGGCATTAGGCATGGCATGGTATTTCTTCTCGTCGATGATGAAAGAAGAAGAAGGTACATTGAAGATGAAAGAGATTGCCGAACATGTCCGAAAAGGTGCAATGGCCTATCTTCGGCAACAATATAAGGTTGTCGGTATCGTCTTCATAGTGCTTGCTTTGGTCTTTGCTTTCATGGCATATGCCTTGAAAATCCAGAACCCTTGGGTTCCCGTAGCTTTCTTGACAGGCGGTTTCTTCTCCGGACTCTCGGGCTTTTTCGGCATGAAAACAGCCACTTATGCCTCCGGCCGCACAGCAAATGCAGCCCGACAGGGCTTGGACAGCGGTTTGAAGGTGGCTTTTCGAAGTGGTGCCGTCATGGGACTTGTGGTTGTTGGATTAGGACTTTTAGACATTGCGATTTGGTTCTTCGTCCTCAGCAGCGTATATCAAGAGGGCAATATGGCCTTGATAACCATCACGACAACTATGCTTACATTTGGTATGGGCGCTTCTACGCAGGCGCTGTTTGCCCGTGTAGGCGGTGGCATCTATACCAAAGCTGCCGACGTGGGCGCCGACCTTGTGGGCAAGGTTGAGGCTGATATCCCCGAAGATGACCCGCGAAATCCGGCTACTATTGCTGATAATGTGGGCGATAATGTGGGCGACGTGGCCGGTATGGGTGCCGACTTGTATGAGAGCTACTGCGGAAGTATCCTCTCAACAGCAGCACTTGGTGCCACAGCCTTTGCTCTGAACGGCGACATGCAGTTGCGAGCTGTCATCGCTCCGATGATTATTGCAGCCGTAGGTATATTCCTTTCACTCATCGGTATCTTCCTTGTCCGCACGAAAGAAGGGGCTACAATGAAAGAATTGCTCCATGCCTTGGGACTCGGAACGAATGTAAGTGCGGTGCTGATAGCCATAGCTTCTTTCATCATTCTCTATCTTTTAGGCATTGAAAACTGGCTCGGACTGTCGTTTTCTGTCATCAGCGGACTCGTGGCAGGCGTCATCATCGGGCAGGCAACAGAGTATTATACCTCGCAAAGCTACCGCCCAACGCAGAAGATTGCAGCGTCGAGCCAGACCGGTTCGGCTACGGTTATCATCAAAGGTCTTGGCACGGGTATGATTTCCACGTGCATTCCAGTGCTCGTTATCTCTGTCGCAATCCTGCTGAGTTACCTTTGTGCCAATGGTTTCGACATGAGCATGCAGGCCAATTCGATTAGTCATGGCCTCTATGGTATCGGTATTGCTGCGGTCGGAATGCTCTCTACGTTAGGCATTACGCTTGCAACCGACGCTTATGGGCCTATTGCCGACAATGCAGGAGGCAATGCCGAGATGAGCGAATTGGGCGAGGAGGTAAGGCATCGTACTGATGCTCTCGATGCCTTGGGCAACACAACAGCTGCTACGGGCAAGGGATTTGCTATCGGAAGTGCGGCATTGACAGCCTTAGCTTTATTGGCTTCATATGTTGAAGAGATAAAGATTGCCATGGCACGTGCCGTGGAAGAAGGTCGTCATTTCATGGATGCAGCAGGACAAACCTTTGATCCTTCGAAGGCAACAATGCCCGATTTCATGGACTTTTTCCAAGTAACGCTGATGAATCCCAAGGTGCTTGTAGGCGCTTTCATCGGTGCAATGGCAGCATTCCTCTTCTGTGGTTTGACGATGGGGGCAGTCGGACGGGCTGCTCAGTCAATGGTAGAAGAGGTGAGAAGACAGTTCAAGGAAATCAAAGGAATACTTGAAGGTAAGGCCACACCTGACTATGGTCGCTGTGTGGAAATATCCACTCGGAGTGCTCAAAGAGAGATGATTATACCGAGTCTGCTGGCAATTGCTATCCCGATTGTTGTCGGAATAGTGCTCGGCGTGGCGGGTGTTCTGGGCTTGTTGGTAGGTAGTTTGTCGGCAGGTTTTACGTTGGCAGTGTTCATGGCGAATGCCGGTGGCGCATGGGACAATGCGAAGAAGATGGTCGAAGAGGGCAACTTCGGGGGCAAAGGCTCTGCAAGTCACAAGGCAACTATCGTGGGTGACACTGTCGGTGACCCTTTTAAAGACACCTCCGGGCCAAGTCTTAACATCCTTATCAAGCTGATGTCAATGGTAAGTATTGTCATGGCAGGGCTCACCGTGGCCTTTATTTAAGTCCCTTTTCTATTTCTTAACGTATAGAAAAATCTGATTTGTATCGCTGATTTGCGAGTTTTCGGTGACTATTCAAGTCACCGAAAACGATTAACAACAATTATCATTTGCACTTTCAAATTAAGAACGAAGTCACAAAAGCAATGCACTTTGGCTGCCTAAACATTTGAAAAAAAACAGAAAAGAACCTGTTTTTTACAGTATTTTATATATCTTTGTATCATTATTTATACTTTTAAGACACATAATTATTTTATGAAAAAAACACTATCACACATGCTTGTAGCTGCTTTCTGCATGCTGAGTACAACGCCGGCAATGGCGCAGTTTAATCTTGGAAAAGCTGTTGGAGGGGCTGCAAAGGCTGTAAAAGCTGCCACACTGACCGACGCTGATGTCGCAAACTACGTAAAAGAGTACATTAATTGGATGGACCAACACAACCAGGTTTGTGCCGACAACAACCCTTATGCCATTCGTTTGAAGAAGCTTACAGAGGGTTTGACCAATGTTGAAGGCATTCCATTAAACTTCAAGGTCTATTATGTTACCGACGTTAATGCATTTGCTTGTGCCGACGGTAGCGTGCGTGTATTCTCTTCTTTAATGGACATCATGACTGATGATGAACTCCTTGGCGTCATCGGTCACGAGATCGGACACGTTGCCCACAAGGATTCTAAGAATGCGTTCCGTACAGCTTTGCTCACTTCTGCACTGAAAGACGGTGTTTCTTCAACGAATGGTAAGGCTGCAGCGCTTACAGATTCACAGTTCGGAGAGCTTGGAGAAGCATTGCTGAATGCCACTTATTCACAGAAACAAGAGAGCAATGCAGATGCTTACGGCTATGAGTTCTTGAAGAAGAACGGTAAGAACCCTTGGGCAATAGCCTTGTCGTTTGAGAAGCTGAAGAAGTTGGAAGAGGACGCAGGTTACCAGAAAGACAGCAAGTGGAAACGCATGTTCTCTTCTCATCCCGACCTTGACAAGCGCATCAAGACCATGAGTGAGCGGGCAAAGAAAGACGGATTTGAACGTCCGGAGAACAAGATGCCCGAGAAACCTGTAGTGAATAAAGCTGCAAAAGGCAAGAAAAAATAATGTAATTCATCATCGTAAGTTACCTATATGATAAAGAAAACAACAACAATCCTTCTGCTGTTGCTGTGCTTCACGGCGCAGTATGCAGAGGCATTCAAGATTACTGCGAAGCGAGCGGAGGCTCCCGTAAGCAGCAGTTACACTACATTATGGTTTATTCTTGCTTTCGGTGGTGTGTTCCTCCTCATTACTTTATACAACCATTGGTCGAAAGTGAAGATGCTGTTTCGTATGTTCGGTGGAAGTTTTCGTATGGAAAAGGATACCTCTCTGACGGAGGAACAGCAGCGGAAAATGCTCTTGAGCGGAATCTATTCTGTCCAAAAGAGTTCTTTTATGAATGTCATCAAGACCGGAATGGGCAGAGAAGAACGACGGGAACTGCTGTCTCGGGCTTACGGTGTCACGGGTTCTGAAACTGCAAAAGACATGTTGGACTATTTCAAGAATACCGGTTCGCGCCGTTTCTTCCCACAGGTTGCTGAGGCATTGAAGCTGAAGAATAAGCCTGCTATACAGCAATATCTCAATGATACTTTTGAAGACAGCGAGGAGGCACGCAACTGTTGGGAGCAGGTTCAGTTTGCTTTTGAGTCTGTCGAGCCTTTAATGAAGGAGCAAATCATCAAGGACGAGAACGACTTTGTACGTATTGGTCCGGATGCATGGGATGCAGGAAGACTCGTTTTTGTGGCTCGCATGTGCGCCGAAGAGGGTTGGATTACTGAAGAAGAACTGTGGAATTATGTCGATGCTGCCGATGAAATTGCCCACAGAACGCTTACTTCCTGGGAGGATTTCGGCAAGAGTTATATCATCGGACGCTGTCTGTGGTGTGGCACGGCCAACTATTTCGAGGTAATGGCAGGCCATGCCAAGAAGATGTACACCAACCCGAAGAGTCCTTGGAAGACTTTCCCTTTTGCGAAATAAGCACGTATTGAATAAAAGAAACCTTTGAATAATCCTTGTCGGCCGTAAGTAAATGGCTGACAAGGAAACTTAAAAACCGAATTCTAAACAAAAGAAATAAGTTCTATGAAAAAGAAAATCATTTTCTGTTTGATAGCGATGTTAGGCTTTCTTTCACAGCAAGCATTTGCCCTGAGATTTCGTGTCAGGGTGCCCAGTGGGTCATCCGAAAGTTCCAACGGAGTTGTTACATGGATTGTCTATGCTGTAATCGCAGTGGTTGTTGCCGTCACCCTTTACCGCTACTTCTTTAAGATCAGGGGCTTTCTCCGCCAGTTTAAGGGAGATTTCCTAATGGATGAGAACTCTTCCTTGAGTAAGGAACAACAGCAAAAGATGCTGTTGGGTGCCGTATATGCAGTGATTGATAAAGGCTATCTGAATACCATTAAGACGGGACTTGAAAAGGAAGAGCGCGAAGATAGGCTGGAAAAAGACTGGAACATCTGTACGCATGACTCTGCTGTAGATGCTTTAAACGGGCTGAAAATTGCGTGCACGAAAGACTATTCCCCTAATATCGGTGAGGCATTCAAGCTGAAAGAGCAGAAAGCCATAGAGAAATATCTCCGTGATACCTTTGTAAATCCAAACGATGCAAAGGCATGTGCTAAGCAGATTGAACGTGCTTTCAAACATATCGGCAATCTTGTCAAAGAGGGAATTGTAAGGGATGAGGTCGAGTTTTCACGTATCGGTGGTGTTGCGTTTGAAGCTACCCGCTTAGTAGCCATTGCCCGCATGTGTGCAGAATCGAAGTATATCAGCGAGCAGGAGATGTGGGAATACGTTGATTTCGCCGATGAACAGGCCCACAAGTCACTCACTTCCTGGGAGGATTACGGCAAGAGTTATGTCATCGGTGATTGCCTCTGGGGTGCCGACAGCTATGATTTGGGCCAGAGTTCTAAGATTATAAGAAAGCTCATCAATGACCCGAAGAGTCCTTGGAAGCTGTTCCCTTTTGAGAAATAAGCATGTTTCCAAACTGTTTTGATAGGTAGGAAAGTCTGTAATATGAGGCTTTCCACCTATTATCTAAAGCTATCATTTGTTGGTTTCCCTGTTATATGCCGGAGTATATACCCCCTGCAAATGATGCACGGCAATAGCCAAAAATTCCTCGTTTCATTGCCGTATGTTCTGCAAATATCGTATATTTGCAAGTAAAAGAGAAGAATATATAATGAAACAAATCATCAATCACTTCACCGATGACGACCTTTACAAGCTTTCCATGTGCTGTGCTGTCATTGATAATTATCCTCGTGCACAGGTAAAGTATCAGTTTGTCGACCGCAACGACACAGTATATCCCGAGGGCTTTGCCGATGAGTTGCACCGTCAGATCGAAGCTTTGGAGGGTGTAGTCATCACCGATGAAGAGATCGACTTCATGAAGCGACGCTGCAGTTACATGCCACATTGGTTCTTTACCTATCTCCGTGGCTACCGTTTCTCACGTGATTGGGTGAAGACATGGCAGGATGAAGCGGGACATCTTCACGTGGAGTTTGAGGGCAGTTGGTCGGACACTATCCTCTTAGAGGTAAAGGTTTTGGCCATCATCTCCGAGCTTTTCTACATGATGACGGGGCAAACGGCGAAGCTTGATTACAAGAGTTTGTATGACAAGACATGCCATAAAGCCGAACGATTGTTGGCAGCCGGTTGCGTATTCTCTGATTTCGGAACACGTCGTCGCGCTTCGTTTGAGGCAGAAGACACCGTGGTAAGTGCGCTGAAAGATACTGCACAGCGTTGCAAATGGCCTGGAAGACTTGTCGGAACAAGCAATGTATATATCGCCATGACCCACGATCTGCAGCCTGTGGGCACGATGGCTCATGAGTTTGTCTGCGCTATCGGTGGCATGTTTGGGCCTCAAATGGCCAACCACTTGGCAATGAATGCGTGGCGAAACACGTTTCGCGGTGCTCTCGGAACCTATCTCTACGACTCTTTCGGATGGGATATCTTCTCACTGAACTTTTCAGAAGACTTCGCCAATCTGTTCAAAGGACTGCGCATCGACTCAGGAGATAACCATGAACAACTGTTGAAAATCGTTGAAAAATACCGCTCACTTGGTATTGACTCGCGGTCGAAACAAGTGGTGTTCTCCAATGCCTTAGACACTGATACGGCTATTGAAATCCAGCAATATGCCCAACATCTCTGCATGCCTTCATTCGGAATAGGCACGCATTTCACCAATGATTTCGAAGGAATAGAGCCCATGAACATCGTCATCAAGCTTGTTGCATCGAAGATAACAGAGTGTTGGCCTTACTATAATGACACGTGTAAGCTGTCAGAAGATCAGGGGAAGCATACCGGGAAGCCCGAAGTGATCAGACGATTCATGGAGGCTTTGCATATATAGAAAGCGAAAAGGCGCCGGATATCCCAAGATGTCCGGCGTCTGTATGCTTTCCCTTTCTGTCGCACGACACAGGGAAAGACCATTTAAAAATAAATATAGAGAGTGTTCATTTGTATTTAATCCCAATCTTCCCAATCGGTAACACCACCCCAACCTTTGGCACTGTTGACATCAGGAATATCTTCGTTTTCGTCTGAACCGATATTACCATGCTCGTGATTAGGACTTCCATCTTTTCCCAAATCATATTTTCCTTTCGATCCCGCGCACAAAGTTTGGTCTGTTTCTGTTTCTATGACCCTGATAAAAGGGGCTGTGTATCTTCGTTTTTTCATTATTGTTTCTTTTTAATTCATTAAGACTTTTGTCGTTGTTTGTGTTACAAGGTTCTTTGAAAAACCTTTATTGGCATTATCCTGTATGCCGAATTCATCTATTGATGCTATTCGCAATGACGCTTATCTGACCACGTATTTCTTGCCATTCACGATATAAATGCCTGCAGGGAGACCGGAGAGAGCATCTGAACCCTGGCGCACGGTCTGGCCGTTAAGGTTCATCACGCGGTTGCCGAAGCTCTTGTCATTGCTCAAAGTCTGTGAACCTGCGTTGATGTTGGCGATACCTGTCGGTTGATTATGTCCTGCATCATAGAACACTGTGTAGGCTTTGGCGTGCACACCGTCTTCACTTGACGGGATGACAATAGCCGAATATTGCCCCCATTTGCCTCCAACTTTCGTGCGTTTATAGAACCCTGAAGCGAATGTTCCATTGGTTGCACCGGCTCCGTTGTAATAGAAATAGCATGGTGCAGGCATGACCTTGTTTTTTGTATAATTGCCAATGAACTTATAATTGATACCATTCACTGTCTTAACAACGGTTTCAAGGTTGCTCTCTTTTTCTTCTTTCTTCTTGATTCCTACTATAGTTGTCTTGACACCTTTTTGGGTTCCGGCGTGCAATGAAGGGTGTATCATGTAGGGATGATGGGCTTTTGTCTCTGTGACTGGCGTCTTGAATTCAAGGTGGAGATACTTAATTGTGCCCTCATTCTTTGTGTAGGCTTTTGAGAACTCAACTACTTCTACCTCTGAACCGTAGGCACTTTCCAACTGAATTTTGGTCATGTCGAAAGGCAGGCACATGGAATACCATTTGTCATCTACACGCACACTGTCTTCCCAAATCTCTTCTTTCTTGCCCTTGGTTGTTGCTGCAAAGTTCTGCCATCCTGCGTAGTTACCCGATGCAGTGGAGTATTTTCCAACTTCTTGTGTAGGCATAATGTCACCTTCTTCAGTCTTGACACTGTTTGTCTCTCCCCCTAATGTCCGAGAATGTTTATTGACATAGTCGTCTTTTGCAGCCTCGGGATAGTGCAATACAGTTACAGGCTTACCATTACTTGCTCGTTTGAGATCAGACAAGTGATATTTTTCTGTTGTCTTGTTACAAATGAAATTACTAACTTCTTGAGGTGGAAAGGCTTGGTTTTCCGCCTTGGTCTTTGTCCCCAACACATAGACATCGGTCAGTGAGCCGGTTTCTTGGAAAGCGAAAGCTTCAATATATTCTACGCTGGCCGGTATTGTTATGCTTTTCAGGTTACGGCAAAGGAATGCATTAGCCTCGATTTTTTTCAGCGTACTTGGTAAGTGGATAGTCTCTATGGCAGTGTCCGAGAAGGCGCCATTCTTAATTGTTTCTACTCCTTCGGGCAGCACTACATGCTTCAAAGCTTTGCAACCGTAGAACGATTGAGTGCCAATTGTCTTCCAACCAAAGTGGAAATCGACCTTATAAAGATTGGTACAATTTAAGAATGCTTGCAATTTTATTTTACTATCCCCATTGGGATCGACCGCACCAAGAACGATAGACTTGAGCGATGAGCCGAAAGCTTGCACTCCAATGGTTACACTTCGTTTCGGATTATCGGGGATAATAACATGCTCTATCTTACAACTTCCATTTGCAAAGCAATATTGTGGTATCTCTGTTGTAGTCTTTGGAAATGTAAAAGTCTTAAGGTTATCCATGAAATTCAGCTTGACAAGGGTCGCATCATGTTCTACGTTAGCCTCTTTCATGTCGAGATTTTCCAACTTTGAGAAGTTGTTTTCTTCATCAGCCATACCCGTGATGCGCTCCAAGTCCTCATCGTTCAGCTTGACATTCTCGGGAGTTACAATCTTCATCTTCTTGGCATTGAGATGCGGTTTCAGCAGGTCTGAAGCCTCGTATGAGGCATACCCCTTTTCCGTAAACTCTCTATTGATGTCTCCCTGAGCCTCTAATGTGAGCACAACTGTGCCGTCTGCTTCGGTCGATACCTTTAATTTTGCCTCTGCAATACCTATGGTCAGCAGGCAAATTGTAATGAGTAATAATCTTCTTATCATATTATTGTTATTAAAATTAATCTTATTGAAACCGTCAAGGAATAGATATTCTGCCTCTGCAAGGCAGAAGTGCTGCTAAAAGAGATGTGGGAGCAGAGGCTACATTGTGCTTTCTCCTGTCGCTTTCCATAAGCTTAGGGTAGGAAACGAAAGGTTGGTAATGCTGTGTCTGAACAGCATAATAAGTGTAAATGTCAGTCATGTCTATTCGTTGTACGTAGTTGTTTTCAACCGTCATGAAGTTCCTTCGGTACAGAATCTGCACCGTATTCTCTTGTAAGTTACATGTTCTAAAAAGTTTAGAAAGTTGTTTCCATCATTCTTTCTGAATGAAGAAACCTATGAACGACTTGCCCCAAGGCACGTCATCCTCCCGTTCTTATCCGTTTAAAGAGTTTGAATAATTTTCTTCTTACCATGCTTGTCTGTTTGCATTACAGTTGCGTTGCTTTTCTTTCCCTAATATTCGGTTTGATAACCTTACTTTAAGTAGTATCACTAAGATGTTTGCAAAGGTACGAAATAAAACGATGTTTCACTATGAAAGGTCTACCCCCCCCATTATTTAATGTTATTTAACAGAATGAGAGGGCTGACTATGCGGTTTGAGCAGAGTTTTCCAAAAAGATGTAAGCTAAGGAAAAGAAAAGGAAATGATAGGGAGTGGCTTTTTGAACTCAAAGCTTTGGGCCTGCTTTTTCGGCCGTCTTGAAAGATAAAAAGCGATAGGAAGATGGATAGCCTTCGTTTCCTCATGGTAGAATTAGGCACGAGGAAACGAAAGATATCGGTTGTTATTCAGCGAATTTCTTCAGTTCATACAATGCAGGGGTGGCCTCTCCGGTGGTACTGTCGAACAGAGGTGCGTTGTACCAACCGCTGAGTTGGGTGCTGAAAGCATTGTATTCGGGCCACCACCAGAATAATCCTGTTACGCGTTTGTGGGTTTTCAGCATCGTGATAAGGGCTGCAGTGAAGCGCTGTTGGCCTTGAAGCGAGTAGGGATATTGGGCAGTATAGTCGAAAGTTGAACCGCCTACGGGCCATTTGTAGGGGTAGCCTGTCTCCACAAGCATGATGTCTTTACCGCTGAACGAGGTCTCTAAGCGCGAAATGGCCACGTTGAGTTCACTCATCGGGCCATGGAAATAAGGGTAGTAGCTGAGGCCGATGATGTCGTAATCAACCTTTGCCAACTGCATCTGCTGATAGAAATTGAGCAGTGCCTGATAGTTGGTGTTGTCGTGTTGCTGGGTAGTTGACACGCGTTCGGTGTGCAGAATAATCTTTGCTTTGGGGCAAATCTCCCTGCATGCAGCGGTTGCAGCATGCAGCAATTGCGTGAAACGGTTCCAGTTTTCCTGTGGAGACGAAGGATAACAATAGCGTGCTGTGGCTGCATTCTGCCCCCAGAGCATGCCATAACTGATTTCATTACCGGTCTGGATAAGGTCGGGTTCTGTGCCGTTTTGCTTCATCTTCGTCAGCACTTCCGCTGTATAAGCTTTGAGTTTTGCAGCCAATTGACTGTCGTCAAGCCCTGCCCAGGCAGCCGGAGTCCATTGCTTTGCGGGGTCAGCCCACGTGTCGGAGTAATGGAAATCAAGCAGAAGTTTGAAGCCTGCAGCCTTGATCTGTTTGGCCAAAGGCAGGATATAAGCTAAGTTCTGGCATGCATTCGGGTCGCGATCTGCCCCTTTGTATTGGTCAGGATTGACGAAAAGGCGCAGTCGCATGGCGTTCCAGCCCGCCTTCTTGAACAGCACAAGCGGGGCAACGGCAGTCCCCTTGTCCTTGAAAATGGCTCCCGCTTTCTCGTATTCCGGCAGGAGTGAAATGTCTCCTCCAACGTATTTCGTCACTGTTTCCGTAGGTTTTACGTCGGGTTTCGGTGTCGTTTTCCCATTTGGTTCATGGTCATTGCAGCCGCAAGAAATAAGAGTCATCAGTGCGGTGAGCACCATAACGCACACTGTCTTCACATTGAATTTCATTGCTAAATCATTCTTTTAATTCGCAGCAAAGATACAAAAAAGTCATGAAAGCATTAAAATTCGGGAAATCTTTCATTGTGGATAGCCTTCACTGCCATGCATTCCATTTCGATTAACCAGCCTGGTCGACACACCGGAGCATGGAGCAGGAGGTGTGGAGTGTTGGGGAATTGCTTCTGGAAGAGGGCTGAAACGACAGCATAATCAGACGGATCACGCAGATAGACAAGGGCAAACGTGATATCGTTGAAGTTCATTTCGGCTTCTTTCAGCAAGGCTTCAACGTTCTCCCACATGCGTTTTACTTGATGTTTGATGTCGCGTGGCCAGACCACCTGCCCTTGGTTGTCGATGCTTGCAGTGCCCGAAACGAACACATGTCGGCGATCTCCGTAGTCAATTTGAGTCGCTCTTTCAAAGCTTACGCCATATTCGCTCGTGCGGTTCATGTGGTCAAGCGCATAGAGATAAGTCATCTGCCCCGGCAACAAGCCTTTCACGGCGTAGGCATCCATTGTGGCAAACACCTTGGAATCGGCCACCCGACCACCTATTCCCGTGCTGGAAATGTAGTGAGTTTCGGGCGTTAAGCCCTGCGTCATGAACACTTCATTGCGCGCTTTCACTACACCTGAATAGTTGTTGTCAATGTCGTTGACGAAAAACCACGTGCGAACGCAGTTGTCTTTCAACGTACATTCGTTTTCAATGAGGCGCATCACGTAGTCTTCAAGAATGCGTGTGGTCTGGTGTTCTGAACTTGATGAGTTCGCCACGGCACCTGCATACCACAGGTGTTCGTAGGCACCACGGGTCACACTATATACACCATGCGTGCAATTCTGCCTCTTGATGCCGGATAACAGATAAACCCAGAGGGCGACTTTCGTGCCGTCAAGCGGTGGTTGTTGTACTACGGAGAGGGCACAGTCAGACTCATCTGTGGCATAAACTTCGTCTTCCTGATTGGCAGCATCACTCAGAAAATAGCGCTTCATGACGGATTCTGCATCGGGCATCAGCCTGTTTTTGATTTCATCGTAACGCGAGATAACCTCCTGGAGCTGTGTAGTAAAGGGCGCACAAGGGTCGGATGCGTGGATGATGAACGAGGCTTCATCCGCAATTTTTACTGGAAAAGCCTCCCCAGCCCCCTCAGCAAAGAGGGGAGTCCGACCGGAATGACGGGGTGTTGTGAAGTTGGAAATAACCTCTTGCGTATTTGTCTTCGGCATCATCTGTTATTCTTTATTCATCAATTGTTTTATTTTGTCGATATCATATGTCCTCTGTCGCCCTCTGCTTTGGCTTTCCCCTCGTTATGAAGGGGTAGGGGAGGCTCTCCCTAAGCATAGCTGTGCATGCCTCCAAGCACGTAGTTCACGCCGAAATAAGTCATGACTATCGTCAGGAAAGCAATCGTTGTGTAGAGGTGGAAGCGTTGAGGAGTGCGGAGAGCAGGCACACTTTGCAGGTGAAGAAGCACCGCATAGACCATGAAAGTGATAAGCGCCCACGTCTCTTTCGGGTCCCACGACCAGTAGTTTCCCCAGCTGATGTTGGCCCATATCGCACCGATGAAGATGCCAAGTCCAAGCGTTGTGATGGCAGGATAAAGGAAAATGCGGCTCAATATCATTAAAGCTGCCGACTGTTCCTGTGCTGTTTGCTGACAGCCTCGCATGTGTTGCAGTGCAGAGAGTGTCAAGGCAGTGAGTCCGCAGATGAAAGTGAGGGCCAGAAGTGCATAACTCATCATGATGATACTCACGTGAACGCTCAACAACGGACTGTTCAATACGGGCATGATATGGCCGATTGCCGGGTCCATTTGACCGATATGGCTGACCAAAAGAAAGAAACCGCTCAGCAAGAAGCCAAAAGTGATGACGAGTAAGCGCAGCGATCGCATGGCCAAAGCCGTCACAAGGGTAATCAACATGACAAACCAAGCCATGGAAAGCATCGACTCATAGCCGTTGCTTAAAGGGATATTGTCGCTGATTATCCAGCGCAATGCCAAGGCAAATGACAGTGCAAGGAATGAAACAGCAAGCAACATGATGAGCAATCCATGCAGGATTGACGGGCGCAGGCCTAAGAGTTGCGTCTTGGAAGTGGTCAACCGGCGGAGCACAAGAAGCATACTGATGAGGCCAAATGTAAGGTTGAAGATGAAAAGAACCGTTGCAAAAGGCACGCTGTTGTAGCATTTCTCGGCCCGAAATTGCATGTCGGTAGGGAGCGAGGCGCCTGCATTGCGCTGCTGATAGCTTCGCAGTTGCTCAATGAGTTGAATGGCATTGCCGTCTTCTCGCCCGGAAACGGCTTGATAGAGTGCCGGAAAATAGCTCTTGATCAATAAGAAATCATTCTTCGGAAGCTGTTTGGGATACAGCTCAAATGGTGAAAACCACTGTGTCTGTCCACCACGAAACGTATGCGGGAAGAGGGCAAGTGGTGTGCCTTTCTGCAGCGACATGATGATTTGGAGCTTGCTGTCCATGTCGGCACAAGCCTTGTGAAGCGCATCCTGTTGCCCCTGCTGATAGTCGTAGACATATTGCCCGAGGACGTATTCTCCGTCTTGAAAGAATGCTTTCACATTCGTATATTCGGGCAATCCGAACGTTTCGCGCATCTCTGCACTGTTGACATGCACAATCGGTTCACTATTCCATGCATCGTCAAAGAATATCCAACTCATCAGCACTTGCGTGGCATCATCACCTTTATAGCTTCGTTTGCCATAGATTTTCTTTAGGAAATCAAGGGCGAAAGTCTGCAAGGGACAGATGCGTTCGTTGTAGTTGATATAGAGATCTCCGAACTTTTCGGCAACGGGTTGGTCGATGACAGGAGCTGAAAAGCGTTCTTTGGTGGCGTGGACTGCCGATGACGATGCGACAAGCAGCAGCAATGTGGCCAATGATTTCCTGAGAACGGGACTGCGAAGCAACTTTCTGAATGTTCCTTGAGGGTCGACAAGAAGCCATAAAAGCGAAAAGAACAGCAGGCCATAGCCCGTGTATGTGACGGGAAGTCCATAGGGATCGCTGTTCACACTGAGGTAACTTCCGTGGTTGTCGGTGTCATAACTGGCTTGATAGAAACGTGTGCCGCGGTAGTAATATACCTTATTCATCGACACTTGTGCATGTTGTGTTTCGGCTCCGTCGATGATGACAAAGTGGGTCGTATAGTCTGAAGCAGCCTGTGTCCCGTCGTGATATTGTATGTCGAAATGGTCGAGACGGACAGAGAACGGCAGCTGATGCGTGCGCGTTTCTGTCATGGAGATCATCTCTGTGTAAAGGTTTGTGGGCTGGTCACCCCGTAGGTGCACCATGCCTTTGAAACCTGTTGTGTGGGTGAGGTAAGCGCCAAGGAGTATCACAATCATTGAGAGATGAAGCAGCAGGAGGTTCCATTTTCGCAGGCGGGACTTTACGATATAGACCACACCGGCAGCCACCAAGAATGCCCACAACAGGCAGAACCACCATGCACCATATATATATTGTGAGGCAAAGGGCGTAGAATAGAAGTGTTCGATAATGGTGGCCGCTGCCATCACTACAATTAAAACTATATAGAAAATGAATGCTGTTTTCTTAATCATTGTGTTTTTGTATAAAGTCGTTTGCTTGCTCAAGTTGTTTTCCTAAGTTTTCCAAAGCTTCTATGGCCTGCTTCACGGCGGCATCATTATAGTGCTTTACAAAGGGTTCGGGCACGCTGTTAATGGCCTGAAGCGCTTTGTTGAAAGCTTCTCCGACAGCTTTTGCAATGGCAGGATTGCGCGTTTTGAACCATGCATCAAAGGCATCGTTGCGGCTTCCATACCATAGATTGCTGATGCTCTGCAGGTTATCGCGCAGGTCTTCCAATGAAGTGTGGCTGTAAGGCGACTCAATATAGTCGGCATCTTGATGTTCGAAAGGCTCGCCAAACTTCGTGCGTGCCATTTCATCGGCAAGCCCCATCATGCCTTTGTCGCCTGTAAGGATGACTTGAGCTGCCCGCTGTGGCGTGTAGGCCGTAAGCATATAACTGCGGTAGTCGGTGCCTTCCGGCGATTGATAAGGCAGACTTGCCGCATCAAGTTCGGTCTTATAGCGAGGGTCTGCATTGGCATTCCAGCCGCAATGAAGCTGGAAACAACGCAGTCGGAGATTGCTTGCCAAGGTCTTGGCATATTTGAGTTCACGCGGTTTGATGTCGTCAGTGGGGCGCGGTTTCCCGTCTCTGAAGATTACATATTCAATGCCATGCCAGCCCACAATGCCTGAAGGCCAGCCTTCTGTACGGTCGAGTGGGTCGTTGCTTTCCATGAGCTGTTGATAGCGGAGACGGTCTAAAGGCCACGAATTGATGTCAGAATCTACGGAGAAATGGGCGTTGGCACCGAAGAAGAAGGCTTCACTCTTTTCATAGGTACCGCGGGCTTTGAGAAACAGTCGGCACACTTGGTTTAACTGCTCTTGCGTCATTGCAGGCGTTTCGAGTGCAGACAGCGCTTTATAAAAGGCGTCGGTGCTTGTTGCCAACACTTTATATCGCTCGCGGATGACGCCGTCTATATCGTTCTCTACGACTTGCTGAAGCGTGAGTCTCTGTGTCTTGTCACCGTCATCTCCATTTTTATCGCTGCACGAAAACAAGGTTGTGCAGAGCAGGAAAAATGTAAATGCAATGTATTTGAAATGATGTTGAGTCATGAAGAAAAACAGTAAAATAACTAATACCTATGAAGTGAGGTTCTCATATGCGTCATATCAGCCGCTGACTTGACGCAGATGACACGGTCATTTGACGCATATTGCACGCTAACTTGACGCATATGAGAACTCTGTTTGTAATGATTTGATTGTCAATGGATTATGTGTTACAAAACAGGGTGTATGGACTGAAATTCCAACCTCCTGCATCTGCAATCGCATTTTCACCGTATCTTTCAAGCTGTTGGAGGCGTTTTGCGTTGGCTCGGAAAGCCAACGAACCCTTGGTTAAACGTCTGCAAGCTTGCTTCCTCTCCCTTTTGTTAATGCATAATGCACAATGCATCACGCATCATTGGCTGTCGTTGAACTAACATTTCGCAACACATCATGCATCATTGGCTATCGCCGAACTAACATTTCGCAACACATCATGCATCATTAGCTATCGTATTGCGTCATCATAAGCCCTTCCTCGCTCGCCCTCCCCTCCCTTGGGGAGGGGTTGGGGGTGGGTTTTAGAGAGCTTGGGTGTGTTTTTTTCTATATCGCATTGATGAATGCTACGACAGCATCTCGGTCTGCTTTCGGCAGATGATAGAACTTGTTGGCTGCGAAGAAGGCATCGCTCTCCTTGCTGTAAGCGTGCCACATGATGGCTTCAACCACGTTGTGAGCACGGCAGTCGTGCAGTCTTGAGCCTTCACCTGTCTCTTGAATAGACAGTCCGCGACCCCAGAGCGGCGTCGTTCTGCACCATCCCGTGCGGATATCATTTATCATAGACAGCCTGTGTTGCACGAGGTCGGTGTATGGCCAGATAGTCGTTCCGCTGTAATCAGGCAGACCATGACCTATAGAAGCATAGTTACGGCTGATGGGATCAACCCAACTGTTGTCCTTTTTGATAGTCCATGAAGGACGATGGCAGGCAGTACAGCCCATCTGATAAAAGAGTTGCTTGCCTCGCTGCACTTCTTTCGAGTCGAGATTACGGGCCTGTGGCACGCCAAGTCCCTTATGCCATACGGCGAAAGCATAGTAGTCTTCATCCCGCATCTCTTCCTGTCCGTTCCAAGGTGCCATGTCTACGAAGTATTTCTTATAGGCTTTGTGCGTTTCGGGCTTGTTACTGTTAAGGCTTAACAAGTCATTCACAAGCTTCTTTATACCTGCTTTGGTACCGTCTCCGTAGTAGGGATGAAGCAGAGATGACGGCTTTTGTCCCTGTTCTTGAATTTCCTTGATGACGCTTTCGTCTTCACTCATGGCCTTTGCCCATGCAGCTGTGGTGTAAAGATAGTGGCGGTCGCTGCGCGTAACGTTGGTAATGTTCCAGATAGCATTGGCACCTGGGCCGTCAAGAAGCGATGCACGAGTCATTGCATAAGTGAATTTCTTCACGCGTTTTGTGCCGTCTGCCAACTTATACCATGCCGAAACTGCCCAATCTTGGGCTGCAGTGTCCCACATACCAGGGTTGAGTTTCACGTGAGGATTGGCTGCTTCGCGGGCATACTGCACCTTCATGGAGTCTTGATCAATGGCATCAAGCAGGCCTGTGCCATACATACCAATCGTTGATTCGAGTCGGACTTCATAGTTGGTAGGCTTCGGATTGGTGTTGAAAGCACTCTGTTCGATGGTTACTTCGGGATAAGTCAGCTCGTATTTCTCACCATCAGGGAACTGCGTTGCAGACAGACCGGAGGGCATGGTGCCTGAAAGTTTCTTCCATTCCATGTGGATGCCGCGTTCGTCAACAGGTGCCTTGAAAGGATACATTGCCTTGGTTTGCGGCATACCTGTTACCTGACGGATGTATGAGTTGGCTGCATATTTCACGCCGTCAGGGTCGGTTCCTGCCGTAGGATGATAGATGACGAGCAGGTATCCATTGCCCATTTGGTCGGCTTCATACTTGTTTTGGCGCTTGCCATGACCGTAAGAAGGGTGGCAGTATTCGCAACCTGAACGCACATATGCAGGGCCAAGACCCGTGTAAGGACGGTTAAAGAGGGTGTATGCGTGGTCGAAGAAAGTCTCTCCGCGCTTGAAAGTCTGGTACAACCCGATGTTTTCAATCTCCGGAGCAGGGTTGCTGTAGCAGCCTTCTTCATTCGAAGTGGTTCCTTTCTCGCCTCCGGGATACCATTCGGCAGCACTGAAATTGCCTACATTCTTACCGATGTTCTCATTGGGGTTGTAGGGTTTGATGTTGTCATCGTCGCTACAAGCCGTCACTGCTAACATCATTGTGCCGAGCAGCAAGAGCTTTCCGAAATTCATTTTCTGTATCATAATATTTTTTGTTTTGTAGAGTATCGTTTTTCAAAATGCGTAGATACGGACATGAAGAAGCGTCTCCTTCATGCCCGTATGTATTGCATTGGCAATGCCGGATAGGTTGTTTACTTGTTGTTCTTGCCTACAAAATCAGAGGCTGCAGCAAGTGCATCGTTCAGCTCCTGGCATGCTTTGATTGCATTCTTGCACTGAGGATCCTTGATATTCTTAACGAATGGGTACTTGATTGCAGCGATTTGCTTCAGTGCATCGCTGATAGCTGTCTCCACACGCTGGCCTACTTTGGCGTCATACTTCTTGAAGTAGTTGTGGAAACTGTATTCACCGCGCTTGCCTTCTACACCGCCGAACCATACATTCTCAATGCTGTGGATGTTGTTCTGGAAGTCAGTGAGGGAGTTATAGCTGTAAGGTGACTCGATATAACTTTCGTCTTTACCGGAGAATGGATTGTTGATCTTGGTGTTACCAACCTCATCTGCAATACCACCTGCACTGTTGTCGCCTGTCAATACAGAGCTGACAGCAAGCTTAACCGTGTTGTATGTGCTCTTGGTTGGGTCGCCGGCATTCTTCATTTCGTAGCCGTAAGAGAAGCCTTTATCGGTCTTGTAGACGGTTTCCAATTCGTCGAGAACTTTCACATGCTCCTTGTTTGCATTCTCATCCCATGAACATTCCAAGCGATAAACACTGTTGCGGAGGTCTTCAGCAACGGCTTTTGCATAGTCAAGTTCTTGTGTCCCGCTGAAGATAGTGAAGTCAATACCGTCTTGATTGTAGCTGTCATGTGAGTTCAATTCAGCTGCCTTGCGTGGTTTACCATCGCGGAAGAGGATGAATTCTATACCATGGAAGCCGAGAATACTTTGGTCGGTAATCTTGTATTTGTGGTCAGCTTTGAGGTAATTGTAAAGTTCATTAAGACCGAGAGGCCATGAATCGATGTGTGGTCGATAAGGAAGTGAGAGGCTGCACCAAGCAGGAATGCCTCACTGCCCTCGTAGTTGGCACGCGCTTCGAGGAAAGTTTTGCATACATTATCTACTTGTTGCTGTGTGATTGAACCTGGTGTCAGGGCCTCAAGTTCATTGTTTAGTTTCTCACATCCGTCGGCCAAAGCCTTGTAAGTGGGGTTAATGGTGTTGTCAACATTGGCTGCAAGCACCTTCTGAAGATACTTGTCGCCCTCGCTTAACTGGCCGGTTTGTGGGGTGTCATCATCATTACTGCTGCATGAAGTCATGGCAGTTGTCAGTGAACAAACCATGGCAAAGAGCATGGCATACTTGAAAATCTTTTTCTTTTGTTTGTATATTAAGTTAAGATTCCTTGTTACTCTTATTTAAAAAGGTATAGACTTACCTTGTTATTCGTTTCTTTTTTCACCCTTAAAGGAAGAAACCTTCATAGGCAACTCCAAGAGAAACCGATGGTTCATTATTGTAAGCACTCTTCAAGAAGCGGTGAGAATACTCGCCTTTCACTACAATCTGCTTGATTGGATAGTAGTTGAAGCCGAAAGCAATGCGGTTTTTTTCAGTGTAAGGAAACTTCATTTGTGTGCCACTTGCCTTGTAAGAGTTGTAGTATTCGTAGCGGCCGAAGAGATAAAGTTTCTGATTATCCTGATGCAGACGGGCAATTTGGGAGAACAAATCCCAACCGGCTTCAATGCCTGTAGCTATAGCTGTCTTGCTGACAGGGTCGTGATTGAAAGGTGAAGTCTTTGTCTGTCGTCCTGGAAGTAACTGTACTTTCTCTGCATCGCCTAAGTGCCCATAGTCAAAGCTGCCTCGAACAATCCAGTTGAAACGGTTGAATGTGAAGTCAACAGAGCCGATGGTAACGGCTCCCTTGAGTTTAGCTGCTGTTCCATTCGCATCGCGACCGAGTGAATTGTCGATGCTGTGACCATAGTATCCGCTTATACCGAGGCGTAGACCAGGGATAGAATAGTTGTCAATACGCAAGGCTACGGCATACTTGTTGGCCGGTTCGAACTCGAAAGCAGAGCTTGCTCCTTTCTTAATCCAATTGTCGCGGTTGAAGCTCAAGGCATTCAATCCGGCCAAAAACTGCAGTTGATACTTCCAGTCCTGCCCTATATGACCCCACAGACTGATACCCGTCTGGTGCCAGGTACAGGGAAGTATGGTTGCTTCTCCCTCCGGACGATAGACCGTAAAGAAGTTCAATGGCTCGTGATAAGCGTTCGTTAAGCCGATAGGTACAACGATATGGCCTGCGCGGAGATTGAACATGCGGGAGAAACTCTTTTGAATCCAGAACTGTTCTAACTCAACTTCTCCGCCTTTCTCTACCTCGTGTTCCCATTCTCCGCTTTCTTCGTACTCCTTTTCATAGGAACTTCCGCTGCCACCATGCTCGAATTCAATCTCTGTTCCCATAGTCCAACCTTTGCCAAAGTCGTAACCTAAGTAGATAACTGCATGGGGGATATCAAACTTTCCATGGCTCGGATCGTTCTTATATTTGCCGGCTTGACTGTATTTATAAGGATTGTCACTGAAGAATTCGCGTGTGTAACCGATCTCACCATAGCCACCTACGCTGAGTTTGTTACCCTTTACATGATTCATTACGGAGTCGATAGCGTTAACCTGTGCTTGGGATTGCAATGCCAATCCTGCGAAGAGGAGACTCGTTATCATTCTGAACTTACAACTTTTCATTATTATTCTTTTAATGTTTCTGTTCTATGATAAAGAGAAAAGTGCAGACTATCTGATTGTGAACCCAGTGTCATGAAATAGCTGAATGCCAAGGATTGCAAGGCACTTTTCGATGAACAATCCAGGAAGTCAATCACCACTGCACTTATTCGACTGCAAAGTTATCAAGAAATCCAATTGTTTTCAATACCTAAAAATAGTGAAAATATCATTTTATACATTTCATTCTTTTTAGGTATTGCACCTTAATTGCAAAGCCATTAATTTTGCAACCGTAATCAATCAAATAGAAAATGCTCACAAGCATAAACTAAGAAAGGAATTAAAAAATGAATAAGACTTGTATTATCTACGGTTCTTCAACAGGCACTTGCCAGGACCTTGCTTCTCGTATTGCAACAAAACTCGGTGTAGACAACGCTGATGTCTTCGATGTTTCCAAAGTTTCTGCCGATCAGCTCGGTGCTTATCAGAATCTCATTCTCGGTACTTCAACATGGGGTGCAGGTGAAATGCAGGACGATTGGTACGATGGTGTGAAGACATTGAAGGCTGCCGGACTCAGTGGAAAGACTGTAGCTATCTTCGGTTGCGGTGACAGTGAGGGCTATTGTGACACCTTCTGCGGTGGTATGGCCGAGCTTTTCAATGCAGTGAAAGAGGCTGGTGCAAAGGTCATTGGACAGGTTTCAGCCGATGGTTACACCTATGATGACTCTGAAGCTGTCGTTGACGGACACTTCGTAGGCCTTGCACTTGACGAGGTTAACGAGGACGATAAGACCGATGAACGCATTGATGCATGGGTGAAGGAAATTCAGCCAGAACTCTAAAATAAAGCAACATGCTGCAGACTGAAGCTGTACCGACCGACTTGAGAGTGCTCTCCGAGCAGATCTATCAGTACAAGAAGGGTGTGAGAAACATGGTTCTCTACACCTTTCCTGACCGCTATCAGCAACAAGCTGTATGCAAACTTGAGCGCCAAGGTATTGATTATCTCATTCAGCCTGTAGGCAACAAGCGCATCAATCTGTTCTTTGGGCGCAAGGAATGTATGGATGCTATACGTACCTTTGCAGGTCGTCCGCTCAATCAACTCACGCCCGAAGAAGATTTCATTCTCGGCACCTTGCTGGGCTATGACATCTGCAGTCAGTGCGAACGATATTGTAAACGCAAGGCATAGCGGCCTTGCCAGTCTCATATAACTATAGTAACGATAGCGCTTGCAAACTTGAGAAAGTCCGGCAACGCCGTCATACAAGATATTAATTACCATTATCAATTAGAATAATCTTGTTCGCTACATAGATTTCATAATGTTTTTGTATAAAAGTAAAAGGGTTGTCGCGAGACAACTCTTTTTTCGTTTTAGGACATGAAGTGTGTGTAGATAAATGTGTTAAAGATGCATCATGTTATTTTACAAAAGCCTCGTCAGGACGGGCCTTGTTTCAAAAGAAATCGTCACTCGGTGGAAATACGCGAGTTTTGAGGCTTCTTTTTAATTGCTTGATAACCAATGTTTTAATGTAATTCGTTGCCTCTTATGTAATAAATAGCGGCTCATGGGTCTGTATTTTGTGCCATATGAGACGGTAAAGTGACGCAGAAAGCAAGCTAAGATAATTCTTAAAATACAACTTATTGAAAATAAAGAAGTTACCTTGTTGGTAAAACTAAATAGGTAACGATTTGGAAACGAGCGAGCTACTTGGCTCCGCTGTTTTCTGCCTAACAAAGAACGCTTGTTAT